>NZ_JBGOOD010000047.1:0-36708 GCF_041439475.1 Vibrio sp. 1S139 | reverse complement strand
CGGCCTGTCACGCCGGGGGTCGCGGGTTCGAGTCCCGTCCACTCCGCCACTTATTCGATAACCTCGCCTAGTGCGAGGTTTTTTCGAATCTGAAGTAATGAAAGTTTTAGGGGTGTAGCTCCAATTGGCAGAGCAGCGGATTCCAAATCCGCGTGTTGGGAGTTCGAATCTCTCCACCCCTGCCATATTTAAAGCTCCAGCAGAAATGCTGGAGCTTTTTTGTATCTGTCACTTTTTCAAAGTGACGTTGAGGACCGGAGTGTCAGCCAAGTCGACTATATTGATCCCCATCGAAGCAGAAATCCTAGAGTCTTTTTGATTTATATTTGTTCGATTTTTAATTGATAATTACCTACCTTGAATAGAATATTGTCTTAGAAATGTAAGTGCTTACTTATCTCAGTCTCTTTTATAAGCAATTAACAACACAATCCACACTTCTTTATGAGAATTATTCTCAATATTTTGTTACATTTTGGTCGTTATTACTAAAAGGCAACAAATATGGATATTTCCCGTCGTAAGTTTATTCAATCATCTCTCGCTATATCTGCATTAACAGTACTACCCGCTTGTTCAATGAAGCGGTCTGCTGATGAGCAAGGAAAGTATGTTTATGACTTAACTGCTGAACCTTCAACGGCTGAGTTAGTAGCGGGATTTGATACCAATGTCTTAGCCTTTAATGGACAGATCCCAGCTCCGACGATTCGATGTCGACAGGGTGAAAAGGTCACAATTCGTTTTACGAATAAGCTATCAGAGCCGACGACTATCCATTGGCATGGCTTAAGAATTCCTATCGAAATGGACGGTGTTCCCTTCTTAAGTCAGCCACCGATCATGCCAGGTGAAACATTCATTTATGAGTTTACGCCGCCAGATGCTGGCACATTTTGGTATCACCCACATATGAATAGCGTTAAACAGCTTGGTATGGGCTTAGTTGGCCTTATTATCGTAGAAGAGAGTAATCCAATACGGTTCGATGAAGAACACGCATTGATGCTTAAACATTGGCATATCGATAAGCAAGGTCAATGGAAAGACTTAATGATTCCAAGACTCAGTGCTCGTATGGGCACTCCAGGAGAGTGGAGTAGCGTTAATGGTGTTCATGAACCTGTATACCAATTAAAGCAGCACGCAACGACTCGACTGCGTATCGCGAATGTCGATAATACGATCACTTATCCTATTGTTATCGAAGGGGCTGAGGCATGGGTGATTGCCATTGATGGTAACCCTGTAAAAACACCTTATAAGCTGACGCAACATAAAATTGGTCCAGGGATGCGAGTGGATATTGGACTGATAGCACCCAAAGCCGGTGGGCGAGTTAGCGTCCTTCAAATGAAAGGACGCTTTCCTTTCTCTTTGTGTGAGTTCGAGGTTGTAGATTCAACCCTTGTTGAGAATCGCTCTCTGCCTTCTTTACCCCTTAATCCTGTGCCCAATTTAGATTTGGCTAATGCAGAAGAAATCGACTTTTTATTTGAATGGGAAGGGGCGGTTTCTCCAGTATCTAAAGATGGAAAATATATGCCTAAGTTTTGGCTAACTAATAAACGAGCATGGGAGGGGATGAGCAAAGATAATATCCCTGAACCGTTGGCGACTTTAGAGCTGGGAAAAACCTATATATTCGATCTTAAGAACGTCACTCAATATCATCACCCGATTCACATTCACGGCCATACATTCACTGTATTGGAACTTGATGGGAAGAAAGTTGAAGAACCTTTCCATACTGATACAGTGTTACTTGGAAAAAATGGCCGAGCTAAAGCTGCATTTGTAGCCGACAACCCTGGCCGCTGGATGTATCATTGTCATGTTATAGAACACATGAAAACGGGTTTGATGGGATATATTGAAGTTAAGTGACACCTGTAACGTTTAATATTTGCGCATGCATTCTTAGTTTCTACCCTCGCTTTTATCGGCGTTAAAGCTAGAATATAGGGATTATTGTTTGGGAGGATTCATGGGTCAGTTATCTATTCTAGGTTTTATCGCCATCGGTGGCGCGTTTGGTGCTTGTTCACGTTACTTGATTTCAGAGTTATGCGTTGTGATGTTAGGGCGTGGTTTTCCTTACGGTACGCTGACTGTTAACGTAATTGGCTCTTTGATTATGGGATTGCTCATCGCCGCGTTTGAAAATGAGATGGTTGCGACGGAGCCGTGGAGACAAATTATCGGTCTTGGTTTCCTTGGAGCCCTGACGACATTTTCTACGTTTTCGATGGATAACGTGCTTCTTATGCAGCAGGGTGCGTTCTTCAAGATGGGGCTCAATGTACTGCTCAATGTGGTTCTCAGTATTTCAGCCGCATGGATCGGCTTCCAACTTCTGATAAAGTCTTAAAACTTTCTTACGATTTGTTAACAACTCGGCTTGGTTTATCCAAGCCGTTTTTATATACTCGATCGTACTTGTCGGAGTGCCATATGGCTGAGACCGTTAACTCGGGATCCGTTGAACCTGATCAGGCTAATACCTGCGAAGGGAACAAGAGTAGATATCTAACTAGAATCCTTCTAGAGATCTATCTCCAGATCACAACTGCATTTTCTTGCTGTGATCCCTCTTGTAGCATCTTATCCGTCAAGCATTTTTATCCCTATAAATAATGGCTAAAAGCCAAGGAAAAATGCTATGTCGACTCGTAAACAAGCAAGACTGGAAGCGAAGAATTTCATTGATTCTTTATCCGTACAACCCTATCCAAACTCAAAAAAAGCTTACATCCAAGGATCTCGAGAGGACATTCAAGTCCCTGTCCGAGAAATATCACTCGCTGATAGCCTTGTTGGTGGTAGCAAAAAAGAGCCTGTATTCGAACCTAATGTACCCATTCAAGTTTACGATACCTCAGGTGTTTACACAGACCCTACACATCAAATAGACCTGTATAGCGGTCTTCCTAAGTTGCGAGAGCAATGGATTGAAGAGCGTGGTGATACGGAACTGTTAGACGACGTAAGCTCTGTTTACACCAAAGAACGTTTAGAAGATGAAACTCTAGACGACCTTCGCTACGGCAACCTGCCTAGAATTCGTCGCGCGACAGACAACCAATGTGTTACTCAGCTGCACTATGCTCGTCAGGGTATTATCACACCTGAAATGGAGTACATTGCCATACGTGAGAACATGGGACGCCAGAAGTTCGCTGATGAGCAGCTTAACCATCAACATCCTGGCCATAACTTTGGTGCAAATCTGCCGAAAGAAATTACTCCTGAGTTCGTGCGTAAAGAGGTTGCTGAAGGTCGAGCTATCATCCCTTCAAACATCAACCACCCAGAATCAGAACCTATGATTATTGGCCGAAACTTCTTAGTGAAAGTGAACGCCAATATCGGTAACTCTTCTGTAAGCTCTTCGATTGAAGAAGAAGTTGAGAAGCTAGTATGGTCGACTCGCTGGGGCGGCGATACCGTAATGGATCTTTCTACTGGCCGTAATATCCACGAGACTCGTGAATGGATCCTACGTAATAGCCCAGTGCCGATTGGTACGGTTCCTATGTATCAGGCGCTTGAGAAAGTGAATGGCGTAGCCGAAGACCTTAACTGGGAAGTGATGCGCGATACTTTGATTGAACAAGCGGAGCAGGGCGTTGATTACTTCACTATCCATGCTGGTTTGCTTCTTCGTTATGTTCCTATGACGGCTAAGCGTGTGACAGGTATTGTTTCTCGTGGTGGCTCTATTATCGCGAAATGGTGTCTTGCACATCACCAAGAAAGCTTCCTATACACACACTTCCGCGAGATCTGTGAGATCTGTGCGAAGTACGATGTGGCTTTGTCACTAGGTGACGGCCTACGTCCTGGCTCTATTGCAGATGCCAATGATGAGGCTCAGTTCTCGGAGTTACGTACTCTAGGTGAGTTAACTAAAGTGGCTTGGGAATACGATGTTCAGGTGATCATTGAAGGTCCTGGACATGTACCTATGCATCTTATTAAAGAGAACATGGATGAGCAGTTAGAGCACTGCCATGAAGCGCCTTTCTATACGTTAGGCCCGCTGACCACTGATATTGCACCGGGTTATGACCACATTACCTCTGGTATTGGCGCGGCGATGATTGGTTGGTACGGCTGTGCGATGCTGTGTTATGTAACCCCTAAAGAGCACCTAGGCTTACCAAATAAAGAAGATGTGAAGACTGGCTTGATTACTTACAAGCTAGCAGCACACGCAGCGGACCTCGCTAAAGGACATCCGGGCGCACAAATCCGAGATAATGCATTATCAAAGGCACGTTTTGAATTCCGTTGGGAAGACCAATTTAATCTAGCTTTAGATCCTGAAACCGCGCGTTCTTTCCATGATGAAACTCTGCCACAAGAGTCGGGCAAGGTTGCTCACTTCTGCTCAATGTGTGGACCTAAATTCTGTTCGATGAAGATTTCTCAAGAAGTTCGAGAGTATGCGAAAGATACAGAACAAGTAGCCGCGGATCAGGCTATCGAGATTAAGATGCTAGATAACCCGTTGGAAGGGATGCGTCAAAAATCACAAGAGTTCCGTGATACTGGCTCTGAACTTTACCACCCTGCAGTAGGTGCAAAAGAAGCTCAATTAGAGGAATAATGACAGTGAAGATTCTCATCCCATCTCAAAATATTGAGTTAACGGGAGAGGTGCAGAACTGTCTATTGGTTGCTAAGCGACAAGGCTTGGCAACCGATGCAGTTGAGTTGGGCGTAAGTCCAACTCAATACTTCTCTATCGTTGGTTCTCAGCAGGCGTTATCTATTGGCTTCGCTCATGATCTTGATTCATTGATGGTGTGTCAGCTAGCAGAACTGAACCATGTTGTTGATTACAGCAATTCAGTCGCGCTAGCTGACGTTTGTGATGCCTTTACACAAACCCCGAATACCATTTATATCGGTGTTTCAGATGATTCAGCTGTACTGGATATCTGGTCACACCTGGATGCTAATCGTGCTATCAAGAGTGACACAACAGCTCATCAGGAGTTAGATAATCGCGGCCACTTTGCTTGGTTACTTACTTTGTTGGCGCTGGAATTCCCATTAGAAGACGTACTAGTTTTAGCTCGCGCAGCGTCCAATGTTTCACGTGGAACATGGCCAGCACATTACCAAAACTTTCCAATTCCAGCTCTTGAAGATCAACGATTGGACATAAGCGTAGGTTGGGCTAACCAAGGGACATCACTTTCTTTTCCTGAGTTGAGTAAGAGTAGCCTCGGTTTATACCCTGTAGTTGATGATGTTGAGTGGATCGAAAGATTGCTCAAGCTTGGAATCAACACTGTCCAACTACGTATTAAGAACCCACAGCAAGCGGATTTAGAACAACAAGTCGCACGATCTATCGATCTTGGTCGTGAGTATAACGCTCAAGTTTTTATCAATGATTACTGGCAGCTTGCACTCAAGCATGACGCTTTTGGTGTTCATTTGGGGCAAGAGGATATTGAAGAATCAAACCTCTCACAGTTGAGCTTTGCGGGTATAAAGATTGGGTTATCGACTCATGGCTATTACGAGTTGCTACGCATTGTTCAGATTAACCCAAGCTATATTGCGCTAGGCCACATCTTCCCAACAACAACTAAACAGATGCCATCAAAGCCTCAGGGTTTAGTTCGTTTATCTCTGTATCAACAGCTGATTGATACTATCCCATACACAGAACAACTCATCGGTTATCCGACGGTTGCTATTGGTGGTATTGACCAATCAACAGCTGAGCAGGTGTGGGATTGTGGGGTGTCGAGTTTGGCGGTTGTTCGTGCGATTACATTAGCGGAAGACCCCAAAAAGGTGATCGAGTTTTTTGAAAAACTGATGACGCCTAAACCTTCAAATATTGGTGAAGAGGTTGCGCAGGAGCCTAGCTATGCTGAGTGATTTTGAGTTTATTCGTTATCAACGACAAATTGCGTTACCTGAAGTCGGTGAGCAAGGGCAACGAAACCTATTAAACAGCCATGTGCTAGTGATTGGTTGTGGTGGCTTAGGTAATGCTGCCGCTCTTTATCTTGCGGCTTCTGGTGTCGGAAAGATCGTGTTGGTTGATGATGATTGTGTGGATTCGTCTAACCTGCAACGACAGGTCGCGTTCAAAGAAAGTCAGTTAGGTTCGCCTAAAGTCGAAGCTATGAAGCAACAACTGACTGAGCTCAATAGTCGCAGTCAAGTTAGAACCATCAATCAGCGAATGAGTGACAGTCAACTTGAACTTGAAGTGATGCTCGCTGATTTGGTGTTGGATTGTACTGACAACTTTGCGCCACGCCAGCAGGTTAACCAAGCGTGTTTCGGCAGCAATACACCTTTGATTTCTGGATCTGCAATCGGTTGGAAAGGCCAGTTTATTGTATTTGATTATCAGAATCAGAAAGGGTGCTATCACTGTTTGTTCCCGTTCAGTCATCATCCACAAACGACTCGTTGTAGTGATAGCGGCATCATAGGCCCGGTTGTTGGCACCATAGGTAACCTTCAAGCTTTGGCTGCTATTCAACGTTTAACTCGTGGTGAGTTTCAGGTCGCAACACATCAGCTCAAACTGTTTGATGGCCAAACGATGAATTGGCAAAACTTAATGGTTACTCAAGATAGTGAATGTCCCGTGTGCAGTGCACCTGTAGTTAAGCATTTAGAAGAAGAAATCCAATGAGTCATATAACGATCTCTATAAACGAGCAACCAGAACAGGTCGCGCACTTGTCGTCTCTAGCGGACATTATCCAAGCTCTATCATTACCTGATCTAGGTTGTGTATTTGCAATCAATAATGCGGTTGTCCCGCGCAGCCAGTGGCAACAAACTGTCGTCAATGAAGGCGATGCTATTTCTCTTTTCCAAGCCATTGCAGGAGGCTAACCATGTTAACTATCGCTGATAAAACGTTTCAATCACGACTCTTCACTGGAACCGGGAAGTTCGCAAACAAGCATTTGATGGCGAGTGCTATTGAAGCTTCAGGTTCGCAACTGGCAACCATGGCGTTGAAGAGAGTCGATATTCGCTCTGAGCAAGACGACATTTTACAACCAATCATTGATGCTGGCGTGAACTTGCTACCGAATACCTCTGGGGCGAAGAATGCAAAAGATGCCGTCTTTGCTGCGCATTTGGCTCGTGAAGCGCTAGGCACAAACTGGCTTAAACTGGAAATTCACCCAGATCCAAAGTACTTGATGCCAGACCCAATTGAGACGCTTAAAGCTGCTGAGCAACTGGTTAAAGATGGTTTTGTTGTGTTGCCTTACTGTCATGCCGATCCAGTATTGTGTAAACGCTTGGAAGAGGTGGGTTGCGCTGCGGTTATGCCGCTAGGTGCGCCGATTGGTTCAAATAAAGGTATCGCTTCGGCAGATTTCTTAGAGATCATTATCGACCAAGCGAATGTCCCTGTGATTGTGGATGCAGGCATAGGCGCACCATCGCAGGCTGCTCGTGCAATGGAAATGGGCGCGGATGCGGTTCTAGTTAATACTGCAATTGCGGCTTCTCAACAACCCGTTGATATGGCGATTGCTTTTAAACTGGCAGTTGAAGCTGGCCGTATGGCTTACCTTTCTGGTCTTGCTGGACAGGTGTCTCATGCGGTTGCTTCTAGTCCGCTAACTTCATTCCTAGACGAGTAGTGTCCTTATGACGTTTGTTGATCGATTTAAACAGCTCAACTGGGATGACATTGGTATGTCCATCTTCAGTAAAACGGCAGCGGATGTTGAGCGCGCTCTGAGTAAACCTAAACGCGACTTGGAAGACTTTAAGGCTCTTATCTCTCCGGCAGCAGAACCTTACTTAGAGCAGATGGCGCAACAATCGTTGACACTCACACGCAAGCGATTCGGCAATACAATGTCGTTGTATATTCCATTGTACCTCTCAAACTTATGTGCGAATGCGTGCACGTATTGTGGTTTCTCAATGGAGAACCGCATTAAGCGTCGCACACTTACTTTAGATGAAATCGATGCTGAAAGTGCCGCTATCAAAAAGATGAAGTTTGATAGTGTATTGTTGGTGACTGGTGAACATGAAACCAAGGTCGGGATGAAGTACTTCCGTGAAGTGCTACCGAATATTAAGGCACAATTTAACTATCTTGCGATGGAAGTGCAGCCGCTTGATCAAGATGACTACGCAGAGCTTAAAACTCTCGGCTTAGATGCGGTGATGGTTTACCAAGAAACGTATAGCCCAAGTACCTACGCGGAACACCACTTGCGTGGCAATAAAATGGATTTTGAATACCGGCTCGAAACGCCCGATCGTTTGGCAAAAGCGGGTATTGATAAGATAGGTATTGGCGCTTTGATTGGCTTGGAAGATTGGCGTACCGACTGTTTCTTCGTGGCCGCTCACTTAGACTATCTTGAGCGTACTTATTGGCAAACACGTTACTCGATTTCATTCCCACGTCTTCGTCCGTGTGAGGGTGGTTTGCAGCCTAAATCGATTATGAGTGATAAACAGTTGGTTCAACTTATCTGTGCGTATCGTTTATTAAACCCTGAGGTTGAATTGTCTCTCTCGACTCGTGAGTCTTCAGCTTTCCGTGACAATGTGTTGCCATTGGGAATCACCAGTATGTCGGCTGCGTCTAAAACCCAGCCTGGTGGTTATGCTTCTGATGAAGAAGAACTCGAGCAATTTGAAATAAGTGATGAGCGAAGTGCTGCCGATGTTGAGTCAATGATTCGTCAACGTGGTTTTGATCCTGTGTGGAGAGACTGGCACAGTGCTTACTCTGGTTAGCGAACACGCAGATTTATGTTCCACGTGAAACATCGACGAAGTTAAATCGACAAATAAAAACGGCTACCCTAAGGTGGCCGTTTTTCATTTCATTAAGTTTGAATTAGCTAAGCATTAAGCATTAAGCATTAAGCATTAAGCATGAGCAAGTGGAGTGGTTGATTGGCGTAACCATTCCAATGTATCACCTTCAACTAATGGGCTAACATCGTTCCATACTTTCTGGTGGTAATCATTAAGCCATGCAAGTTCAGGTCGTGTCAGTAAATCGACGTTGATGTTGCGCTTATCGATAGGGCAACGTGTTAGCGACTCAAACGTTAGTACTGAGAAGTCACCTTGAGTTGGCAGCTCAACCACCAGTTCTAGGTTTTCGATACGGATACCAAATTCATCTGCACGGTAGTAACCCGGCTCGTTTGATAACACCATGCCTTCAACAAGAGGTACATCGATTAGCTTCTTAGAGATGCTTTGCGGACCTTCATGAACACTTAGGAAATGACCAACACCGTGACCAGTACCGTGGTCGTAGTCGAAGCCTTCTGCCCATAAGTGTTGGCGAGCTAGAATATCAAGTTGGAAACCACGAGTACCCTGTGGGAAACGTGCACGCGCGATACCGATGTGACCTTTAAGCGCTAACGTGAACTGCTGGATCATTTCGTCGCTTGGCTGGCCAATCGCGATAGTTCGAGTGATGTCGGTTGTACCATCTAGGTACTGACCGCCTGAATCGACTAGGTAAAGAGTATTCATCTCTAACTGACCTGGTTCAGGTTGGTTCTCGTGGTTGTAGTGACACATTGCTGCGTTGCCGCCTGCTGCTGAAATCGTGTCAAAACTTAGGTCCATCAGCGTTGGGTCTTGTTCGCGGAATGATTGAACTTTGTCTGCTAGCACAGCTTCATTGTGCAGATTACCTTGCGTGACTTCTGCATCAATCCAAGATAGGAACTTCGCCATCGCAACACCATCACGAATGTGACACGCTTTCATGCCGGCAATTTCAGTTTCATTCTTTGCTGCTTTTGGCATTAGGCATGGGTCTGCTGCTTCAATGATATGAGCACCAGAGTTTTGTAGAACCAGCGTGTACCAAGCGTTACTGGTACCTGAATCGACAGATACATTTTTGCCTTCCAAAGATTGAAGGCGTGCTTCAAACTCTGATGGGTGAGATACGCGAATACCATTGCCAACGTGTGCTTCAAAGCCCGTAGGAATACGAGCTGGGTCTAGGAAGAAGTCGACGCTTTCATCGGCGTGGATGATCGCATTGGATAACACAACAGGTAGGCGAGATACGTCCAAGCCGCGAATGTTAAGCAACCAACAGATCGAATCGAGTTCCGTAAGGATAGCGGCATCAGCACCTTTGGCTTTTAGTAAGCCAGCAATCTCCGCACGTTTGCTTTCACTTGATTGGCCTACTGCGTCTGTTGCCATTAAGCGAACATCAGATACCACCGGCTCAGGACGATCAGACCAAAGCTCATCAATTGGATTCGAAGATAGTGTTGTTAGTTCAACTTTCTCTGCCAGTTTAGCTTGAGCGCCTTTCAACCAAGCAGCAGTGTGCATGCGTGGGTCGAATGCAACCTTGCTGCCTTGTGCTAGAGAACTGGTGATCCAATCTAAAGCCGGCTCTTCAATAAGGTGGCGATACTCAAATAACTCTGCTGGTACCTGCTTACGAACCTGAACCGTGTAGCGACCATCAACAAAAATAGCAGCGTTCTCACGAGTGATAACTGCCGCACCAGCAGAGCCAGTGAAACCTGTTAACCAGTGAAGTCGCTCGTTATGAGCAGGAACGTATTCACCTAGATATTCGTCTTCATGTGGAATGATAACGGCATCTAGGTTGTTTGTTTCAAGCCAAGCTCGAACCGCAGCAACGCGTTCAGCAGTGATATTGTGCATCTGTGTTTATCCTTATTGTTAGGGTCCTTGTTAACACTCACAGTCGATATACATGCGAGGGGACTTATTAGGTCAATAAGCTAGCGCTTTTGTTCGTTTGCTGCAAACGCTGTACGCCATTTTTATCTAAGGTGCAGAGTTTTTTCTTTGATGATATCTCGTAGCCAAGTTAACGCTGGGTCATTTTCTCTGTCACGGTGCCAAAACAGAGTGTATGCCATCGGTGGGAATTCCATCGGTAAAGGGACAACCACTAAGTCGAGTTGCTTGGCGACGAGGTAAGTAAAGTGGCTTGGTGCAGTAAACACAAAGTCGGTGTAGGTACATAGGCTTGCGGCGCTATTGAAGTCTGGAACAGAAATAGCGATATCACGTTGGTGACCAAGGTCGGCAAGCTTATAGTCGAGCAGCCAACGATCGTTACCATCACATCTTACTTGTACATGACGCTGTGCAAGGTAGGTTTCCAGATCCCATTTGCCATTCAGAGCGGGGTGGTTGCGTCTTAGCACACACATCTGCGCGTCACGGTAGATCTCTTGCTCGCAAATATCATCTGGCGGCAGCATAGTTAAACGTGCGTCGTTGATGTCGATGTCTTTGCCTGTGAGTCCGATATCTAACTCACCAAGCTGTAGCTTCTTAAAGGTTTGCTCGGTCCACGCGTGGGTGTTGATATTGACCTTAGGCGCTTGTCGAAATATTGCTGGTAAGAAGTGCGGAAGAATCAGCGGGTAAACACTCTCAACGGCAGCGATGTGAAAGCTGTGGTCGCTGTTATTGGGAATGAATGTCTCAGGCTGAGTGAGAACATCAAGTTGGTTGATCAACGTTTCTAAGCGAGGCTTAAGGAAAACAGCTTTCGGTGTTGGTCTCAGGCCATGTGCGCTTCGCGTGAAAAGAGGGTCATTAAATTGTTCACGAAGCTTGGCTAACGATTTACTTACAGCCGATTGACTCAGACACAATCGATGTGCGGTGCGCGTGACGCTTAGCTCTTCCATCAGAACCTGTAAGCAAACCAGTAGGTTTAAGTCGAGGCGTGATAGTTTCTCAATATTCATATGAGTTTCCTATTTGGAATAATGCTAATGAGTATATGCCATTTTTGTTCATATCTTTAGTTGGTTATTATGCACCTAAATTAACTCATTCGGAGAATCTTGTGCCTTCTAACGCGCTTCCAACCCCTAGTAAACTGCAGGTTGCTTTATTGGCAATGTTGGTTTTATTTAGCCCTCTGGCTATTGATATCTACCTACCAGCTCTGCCACAAATTTCGACAGCGTTTCACGTGGAACATGCACTAGCACAAGATACGATTACCTGGTTTTTATTCGCCATGGGTGTCGGGCAATTATTTGCTGGCCCTTTGGCTGATAAGCTAGGACGTCGAACCGTTGCATTGGGAGGTGTTAGTATCTATGCATTGAGTGCTTGCTTGGCGTGGGCAGCTCAATCGATTGATATGATGCTAATGGCTCGGCTGCTACAAGGCTTAGGAGCTTGTGCGACTTCTGTAGCAGCCTTTGCAACGGTTCGCGATCTATTTGGCCCAGAGAAGAGTGGCCGTATGATCAGCTACCTTAATGGGGCAATCTGTTTTATTCCTGCTTTGGCACCCATTCTTGGCGCTTGGTTAACACATCAATTTGGTTGGCGCTCGAACTTTAGCTTTATGGCAGGCTTTGCTGTCGTTGTTGGCACTATCTTATTCTTCCAAATGAAAGAGTCTAACCCTGCGACAGAAAAGGTTGCGGTATTCAAGCTTGAGCGATACTGGTCAGTATTGAAAACACCATCATTCCTTTTCCACGCAACCTTGTGTCTGATGGCGATGGCGGTTATCCTCGCTTATGTAACCTCTGCACCAGTTGTGTTGATGGAAAACCTAGGCCTGACCATGAAAGAGTTTACTTTCTGGTTTGGTGTTAATGCGGCCATCAACATTGCAGCTGCGTTTACTGCACCTAAATTTATGGACCGTTTTGGTACCTATAAAGCACTGGTGGTTGGTATCTCGACGCTGGGCTTAGCGGGTGTGATTATGTTGGTGCTTGCTGAGCACGCTACTCCAATCGCGTTCATGCTACCGATCTTCTTATCGTCAGTTGGCTTTGCTTGGATTCTTGGTGCTGCGGCAGGTAAAGCTCTAGAACCTTTCGGTGACCGTGTGGGTACAGCTGCTGCGCTGCTTGGCTTGTTCCAAATGAGCGGTTCAGGGCTTCTTGTGGGTACCATGCAACGTCTTGATTTAACGTCGCAAGTGATGATTGCTCTGCAAATGTTCCTGATTGTTCCTGCGTTATTAGTGCTTGCGAGCAAAGCGGGTAAGTCTTGGCACACGACGTTTGCTAAGGCATAAGTTACAAGGGTGACAAAATATACAAATGGCGGTTTTCGAAACGTTAAAACATGGTATATTTGTCACTCATTGAAACGTTAGTCCCCAACGGAAAATACTGTAATGTCATTAACAACCTACGAAATGGCGCGCGTCTTAGAACAAATGGAAGATGCACCTGAAAAGGTCATGTTTGGTAAACTGCTTAAAGAGCTAGGCAACCAAAGTGAAGAGCGTATTCGCAGTGCGGCAAAACAAGTTCCAATCGATACTTTGCGAGACATCATTTACCAATTTCAGCGTGTGGTAGAGTCTCGTAAGGGTGAGCAGGTTCAGCTACTAGCAAAAGAGCTAGCCGAGCAAGGTATCTCTGCTGAAGAGCTACAAGCTTTTCTGAATAAGTAGTTTATCCCAGTTAAAAAGAAACCACTCAATTGAGTGGTTTTTTGCGTTTTGGGGTATATCAATTTAGTGCGAATGAAAGTTCGTTCTAACCTCTAAACTGCGCTTTCAAAATTCGATCAAGTGAGAATGGCCCGGCGCCCCACACGACAACGATAAGAATCATTAATCCCCAAAGCTGATGATCGTAGAAGCCTTGATCCCACAATACAGGGTAAGACACGACAGCAATGATATTGAAAACGAACAACACCGCAGCCATAGGTCGTGTTAATAAACCGAGTGCTAAAAACACTGGCAGAATTAACTCCGCGGCAGTCCCCATGTAAGCTGCTAACTCCCAAGGTAGCAGTGGCACTTGGTATTCCAATTCAAACAAGTAAAGCGTGCTATCCCAAGTAGCTATCTTGGTGAGTCCAGAATTAAAGAATACCCACGCCACCCAAAGGCGACAAAATAGTAGAAGCACTGGAACAAAAAGTGCCTGTGATTTCTCAATCAAACTGTCGTATTGAGCCATCATGTTCGTGACTGTGTTGTTATCCATGTTATGCCTCCAATTCGGCATTGATTGAAAAACCTGAGATGACGTTTAGCGCCATAACAGTATTCAGATGTTGTAGTAATAAAGGATCGATTGCTGAGAGTGTTCGACCTGATTGCAATTCAGTGAGGAGTTGGTGGCTCTCTTCACTCAAACTATGGCTCTCAACCTGTGAATTCTCAGCTCGGATTAACACCCCAAATTCAGCTTGGTTGATGTCTAGCCCATCAAGTTGCTGCTGATAGATGGCGTGTTCAAGCGCGATAATCGTGTAACTAGAATGAATCAGTGTTATTGAATCTTTGAGATGAAAGACTAAAGCGCCTTGTTGCTCTTGTGGTACATCTGCAAGGCAAGAAAGAGGTCTCTGGTCGACATGTGCTTGTGACGAAAACCTTACCAAGCTATCTTTCTGCCATTCATACAAAGCCACTTCACCGAGATAAGGTGCAGCCTCAATAACGGCAGGAAAGGCTTGGATAGTCTGTTCAAAGTGTTCACCGTAACCACTGACATCACCAGAGGTCGATGGATAATGTAAGACATGTTGACGAGCCATCTGTTGGAAGCACTCTTCACCAACCAACATTTCAGTGAGTGGGTAGGTTGCTGCCAGAACTTCGCTCAAGCTGATCACAAAGTTATTACGGTAAATCTGGATGCGTTGTTCATCGGTAAAATGGTCGCTCACTATGTCGCAGTACTCACCATTGTTTTGATAGCGTAGGGCGTTAGCAAACTCCAATTGAACCTCTGCTAGGGAGTGGCTCATGAGGCGCGACTCCTTTGGTTGAACTTGTCGTGTTGATACAAGATATCACTGGCTTTGGTTGCTTCAGCCAATAAAACTTGTGGCTCTGGGATATCGAGATCCCACTCAATCAAGGTATGGCGCAAACCATGTTGTGCAACCCAGTCAGTGTAGAGTTTCCACACTTCGTCACAGACAGGTTTACTGTGTGTGTCTATCCAGATCTCACCTTGTTCAAGCTTCTTTTTGGTAAAACCTGCCAAGTGAATCTCTTCAACTTTGTCTGCAGGAATTCCGCTTAAGTACTCTTCACAGCTGAAACCGTGATTAAAAGATGAGACAAAAATATTATTGAAATCGAGCAGTAGGCGGCACTCGGTACGCTTCTGTACCTCGGCTAAAAACTCCCACTCAGGGATGGTTGAATGCTTGAAGGCAAGGTAGCTCGATGGATTTTCAATCAGCATAGGGCGTTGCATGCCGTCTTGAACCTCGATTACATTGCGGCAGAAGACTTCTAACGCCTCTTCGGTATAAGGCAGCGGCAACAAGTCATTGAAGTAATGACCGCCAGTCTGACTCCAGCTGAGATGATCAGAAACCAAGAAGGGGTCGATATCATCAATGAGTTCTTTTAACTGCATCAGATGATGTTGATTGATGCGATCAACAGAACCTAGTGACAACCCAACGCCGTGACAACTTATGTTGTGTGCGTGACGAATCTCTCTCAGTTGTTGACGTTGCGGTGATTGAGCTAAAAAGTAGTTCTCGCTGTGCACCTCTAACCAACTCACTAAAGCTGGGTTTTGGCTAAAGAAGTCCAAGTGCGGTGTTCTAAGGCCAACCCCTGCGTTGGGATGAAGAGTTTGAGTCACAACGATTCTCCTAATAGGAAGTGGAGGTGAGCTGAATGTCAGCTCACCATACTAAGCAGCTCAATTATGATGATTGAGTGTTACCACCTGATAATTTGCCACACAGTCCTTTAGGAACGACCACGAATGCATCGGATTGGTTGTCTTCTTTGGCTGTACCCGCACATGAACTTGTTTTGGTTGCACAATCATTTTGGCCAGCTTTTGCAACGCCGTAGCATTTCTCTTTTGCTGCTGCTTCCGCAGGTGCTGATGTAAGAACTGCACCGCCGAACGCTAGTACACTTGTGATTGCAGCTGTAACAGCAAGATTAGAATTTTTCATAGTCATTCCCTCTAGGACTTAATAGTATTTTTATATCGCAGGTTAATAAGTTGTTAACTTGCTTACTAAAAAGGATAGGAAGAACTCGGAAATAATTTCACTGCATTATAAAAAATATCAATATTAATGATGTATTAGCTATTAAGTTGCTGATTATATGATGTTATTTTTTGATTGTTTTTTCTTCTTATTATCCTAAACGCAGCCTAGTGTTTAGGTTATAATCAGCTTTTATGTATAAATACCCAGTAGTGAGCATATCCAATGATAGATCCTTCGCTTTTACTCGATGGCCTAAACGATAAACAACGTGAGGCGGTCGCAGCACCTTTAGAAAACCTACTTATTCTGGCAGGTGCTGGCAGTGGTAAAACGCGAGTGTTGGTGCATCGCATCGCTTGGCTGCAAAGCGTAGAGCAAGCATCGCCGTTCTCTATCATGTCGGTTACCTTCACCAACAAAGCGGCAGCAGAGATGCGTGGTCGTATTGAAGAGTTGATGATGGGTAGCTCGTCGGGTATGTGGAACGGTACCTTCCACGGTATTTGTCACCGCATCCTTCGTGCTCACTACCTAGATGCAAAACTGCCAGAAGATTTCCAGATCATTGATTCAGATGATCAGATTCGTTTGCTACGTCGTTTAATCAAGGCGCAAAACCTTGATGAAAAGCAGTGGCCTGCAAAACAAGCTTCTTGGTGGATCAATGGCAAGAAAGACGAGGGATTACGCCCAAATCACATCGACGCCTACCATGATCCAATAACTCAAACGTGGTTAAAGATCTATTCTGCTTACCAAGAAGCATGTGACCGTGCTGGCTTGGTCGACTTTGCGGAAATCTTGTTGAGATCGCATGAACTATTGCGCGATAAGAAACACATCCGAGAGCACTACCAAGCTCGCTTCAAGCATATCCTTGTCGACGAATTTCAAGATACCAACAACATCCAATACGCTTGGTTACGTATGATGGCGGGCCCGGATTGTCGCGTGATGATCGTGGGTGATGATGACCAATCTATCTATGGCTGGCGTGGTGCCAAGATTGAAAATATTCAGAAGTTCTTGGATGAATTCCCAGGAGCTTCAACGGTTCGACTCGAACAAAACTACCGTTCAACCAAAACCATTCTGCAGGCGTCGAACGAGCTTATCTCGAACAACACTGAGCGTATGGGTAAAGAGCTGTGGACCGATGGCAACGATGGCGAGCCAATCTCTGTGTACTCGGCTTATAACGAGCTAGATGAAGCGCGTTTCACGGTCAGCAAAATCAAAGAGTGGCAAGAGAAAGGCGGTGCGCTAGAAGATACCGCGATGCTGTATCGTAATAACGCCCAATCGCGTGTTCTTGAAGAAGCTTTGATTCAAGGTGGTCTACCTTACCGAATCTATGGCGGCATGCGATTCTTCGAGCGTCAAGAAATCAGAGATGCCTTGAGCTACCTGCGCCTCATGAGCAACCGCAGTAATGATGCCGCGTTTGAACGTGTGGTTAATACGCCAACGCGTGGCTTGGGTGATAAAACGTTAGAAACGATTCGTCTTGCTGCTCGTGATCGTGGTGCAACCATGTGGGAAGCCAGTGTTGCTTTGATAGAAGAGCAAGTGCTACCCGGTCGTGCTGCGGGCGCATTAAGTCGTTTTATCGAGCTGATTAATGCGCTTGAAGATGACACGTTGGAACTTAGCCTGCATGAACAAACCGACCACGTGATTAAATCGTCGGGTCTGTTTGCTATGTACGAGCAAGAGAAGGGTGAGAAGTCGAAGGCACGTATCGAGAACTTGGAAGAATTGGTAACGGCAACGCGCCAGTTTGAAAAGCCGGAAGAAGCGAATGAGATGAGCATGCTGACGGCGTTCTTAACTCACGCAGCTTTGGAAGCGGGTGAAGGTCAGGCCGATGAGTTTGACGATGCGGTTCAGTTAATGACTTTGCACAGTGCTAAAGGCCTAGAGTTTCCAATGGTGTTCATGGTGGGTGTCGAAGAAGGCATGTTCCCAAGCCAGATGTCGGCCGAAGAAGCGGGGCGTTTAGAAGAAGAGCGTCGCCTGTGTTACGTAGGCATGACCCGTGCGATGGAGAAGCTTTACATCACTTATGCTGAGATGCGTCGTCTGTACGGTCAGGACAAATATCATAAGCCATCACGTTTTATTCGTGAGCTGCCAGAAACCTGTCTGGATGAAGTGCGTATGAAAGCGCAAGTCAGCCGCCCTGCAAGCAGTGGTCGCTTTAGCCAAACCGCTGTGAAAGAGAACTTCAATGAAACAGGCTTTAGCTTGGGCTCTCGCGTGAAGCACCCTAAGTTTGGTGAAGGCACCATCATCAACTTCGAAGGAAGTGGCCCACAAAGCCGAGTTCAAGTGGCGTTTAATGGTGAAGGGATTAAGTGGTTAGTAACGGCTTACGCGCGTTTAGAGCAGCTTTAATCTATTACTTCAGCATCTAATAACCGTTCATTATTGAAAATAAAAAGAGCAGTCAATGGCTGCTCTTTTTTATTGCGCACCGCTTTAAGCGGTCATAATACATGACTGACTAGAAGGGATCTTACAGTGCTTCAAGTGCCGCTTCGTAGTTTGGTTCTTCAGTGATCTCTGCAACCAACTCACTGTGTGTTACCACACCCTTTTCATCAACAACGACAACTGCACGTGTTGTTAGGCTTGCTAGTGGACCTTCAGCAATCGCTACGCCGTAGTCTGATGCGAATGTAGGAGAACGGAAAGTTGAAGCGTGTTGAACGCCTTCAATGCCTTCTAGTTCGCAGAAGCGACCTGCAGCAAATGGTAGGTCAGCAGAAATACAAACAACCACCGTGTTCTCAAGCTCTGCCGCTTTTGCGTTGAACGTACGTACGCTCGTTGCACAAGTTGCTGTGTCGATGCTTGGGAAGATGTTTAGAACCACTTTCTTGCCTGCAAGAGAAGCAAGAGTCAGTTCAGAAAGATCGCCTGCAGTTAGTGCAAAGCTTGGTGCTTGTTCGCCAGTTTGTGGGAATGTGCCAGTTAGCGGTACAGCAGCGCCTTTGAAGGTAACGTGTGACATGAATTTGTCCTTAGTTTACTTATGGTTATGAAACTAGTTGAGCCTAGTAAGACTTACGTTACTCGGAAGTGGTTAAGAAGTGAATTATTTAAATGTCAGAATTGTAATCAAAGGTCTTTGATTTATTTGTTTTAGGGGAAGAAAAAGCGGGACGACAGATAAAGAAAAACCCCGAGAGCTTGCGCTCATCGGGGTCTATAGTCTTACTCGCAGCAATCCGGCTACTAAGTGTGCTCCATGCATCAAATCCATGATAGTGTGCTGTTATCCTTCAGCGTATTCCTTTCGTCGCCTTCCTAGCGGTGTCCTTGATCTTATCCTGATCTGCCAACAATCCTCGTTAGCGCGCGTCACTTGTTCCTTGAGCGGTGTCCTTGACATCATCCTGATGTTCAGTCCTTTCCTCGTCCAGAGGTGTCCATTGTCTTTCCTTAGTAGCAACCATCCTAGTTACTATTGCGTCCATTCAATGTCCATTTCGCTATCCATGCCGATTATTCATCCTGAGTAATCGAATCTTCATCCTGAAGATAACCAAGTCCTTGGCGTTTCCTGTTCCGTGTCAGCATCCTTCCGACACCATTCATATTACCGATTCCTTATTTATCAGCAATGGTGCATAAGCGAATTTCTATATAATTATTTGAATGATAAATGTACGTATTGTTTAATTTCAATCGGTTACGGTTTGTGGGTGACTAATTTCGTCATCAAATATCGATATTTACTCACTGCCTTGTGAGAGATCTCGCACAAGGCTGCGAGTAAAAAGGGAGGATTATTCCCTATTGGCCAATAGCTGCACCTTCACGGCGAGGGTCTGCAGCACCTTCTAGACCATCTTTTGTGATGCGAATAGCGTGTAAACCCGAGTTAAGATCGCGAACGTTGACCTCAAATCCCATCTTTTCTAGCTCAGGTTTGAAGTTTTCCGCTGATGTTCCTTTTTCCAAATCTAAGGTACCGAAGCGATTTAGGAAGTGTGGTTGGTTGATCGCTTGTTGGATATCCATGTCCCATTGGGTGTGAGCAATGATCGCTTGTGCCACATAACCGATGATACGGCTGCCTCCCGGAGAGCCAATTGCCATGTAAGGTTTATCGTCTTGCATGATGATGGTCGGTGCCATTGAAGAACGTGGGCGCTTACCCGGTTCAAGTCGGTTCGCGATAGGTTTGCCATCGTTATGAGTCTTGAATGAGAAGTCGGTTAGTTCGTTATTGAGTAGGAAACCTCTAACCATCAAACGTGAGCCAAAGGCATTCTCAATAGTGGTAGTCATCGATACGACATTGCCATCACTATCGACAATGTTGAAGTGGCTGGTGGACGGCAACTCAATAGAAACATCTTGGCTTCTCTGCATCGCATGATCCCACGGTGGGGTGCCTGAAGGTGCGCTGTCTAATGCCTTACCTGCGGTAATTAACTGAGCACGCTCCTGCAAATAGTCAGTATTCACTAACCCTTGGGTTGGCATAGGCACATAATCTTGGTCTGCCATGTACATACCACGGTCTGCAAAGGCTAAGCGAGAAGCGTCTGCTAACACTTGCCAAGATTTTGCGTCGTTTGGCCCCCATGATTTGAGGTCAAACTGCTCAGTCATTGCAAGGATTTGTCCAACCGTTAACGCACCTGAACTTGGTGGCCCCATTCCGCAAATATCGTAGCTTTCATAAGCAGAACAAACCGGTTCGCGCTGCTTGATCGAATAGGCGTCGAAATCTTTCTGTGCCAATACGCCCGGGTTACCTTTCGCTGTTTGTACTGTGTTAATGATGTCGGCAGAAATCTCACCTTGGTAGAAAGCTTTAGCACCATCCTTCGAGATAGCGTGTAACGTTGCCGCGTATTCAGGGTTCTTAAGTTGCGTGCCAGCGGCTTTCGGGCTGCCATCGGCATTGAAGAAGTAGGCTTTAGTTGTCGCAAAGCGGCTCAGACGTTCTTGGTCGTTTTCGATCAAGGTGGCTAAACGTGGGCTGATAGTAAAACCTTCTTCAGCTAACTGAGCGATAGGTTTAATCAGTGATGCCCATTCGAGCTTGCCGTATTTCTGGTGAGTGTCCCACAGCAATTGCACCGTGCCCGGCGTGGCAACAGAACGACCGCCAACCACGGCATCATAGAATTTAAGCGGTTGTCCGTTTTCGTCTTGGAATAGACGTGGGGTGGCATCAAGTGGCGCAGTTTCACGGCCATCGTAGGTCTTGAGCTGTTTGTCTTTGCCATCAAAATAGACAAGGAACACGCCGCCACCAATACCTGATGACTGAGGTTCCACTAAGCCAAGCATAAGCTGCACGGCAACCATGGCGTCAATTGCGTTACCACCACGGGCAAGTACATCAGCACCGGCTTGTGTTGCAAGAGGGTTGGCTGCGGTGACCATCCAATCGTTGGCTTTAACGAGTTGTTTGGTTTCTAAACCACTACTTTGTTCGGGTGCGACGGAATCGGCAGCTTGATTTGCCCAACTGACGTGAGAGGCAAAAAGTAGGGTAGAAGTGGCGAGGGTTGTTAGTTTTGTTTTCCACTGCATGATCTTCTCCTTTTAATATGCAGAGCTAGATTGGCAGCGGAAAGATTAGATAGCCAGTGCGTTGTTAACGAATTGTAATCTTGATTCGAATTTAAGCGATTAAACCGGACAGCGACTGCCAAAGAATACTCGCGCCAATCAGGCTGAATACCACGCCACATAAGCCATCGATGTATACCGTTGCTTCGCTAAGTTTCTTCTGTAGAGCCTTAGTCGAAAGCATCCACGCCAGTAGTGAAAACCAAAACAGAGACAGACCAAACAAGATAATAAGCGCAAAGCCTTTACCTGATAGAGACATGTCGGCAGGCACTAAGCTCGACATCAAGCTAATAAAGAACACCAAAGCTTTTGGGTTGAGAATATTGGTCGCAAACCCTTTCGAAAATGCCTGACGCTTGTTGGTCAGAATCAGATCTTTGGCATTGACGGTATCGTCGTCATCGTCGTGGTTCTGAATGATTTGCCAGGTTGCTTTAAGTGCACCGTAGCCTAAGTACAGCAAGTAGCTACCGCCAGCCAACTGGATAATGGCAAATAGGGTTGGTTGCTGGTGGACTAGGTAACTGATTCCCGTCAGGCTGAGCAACGAATGCAGTAAGATCCCGCAAGATAAACCAAGCGCAATGTACAAGCCTGTTTGTCTGCCGTGGCGTGTCGCATTTTGCACGACTAACGCAAAGTCAGGGCCGGGGCTCATCAAAGCGATGAAATGGATAGAGGCGAGGGTGATCAGTATGGTGACTTCGTTCATGTCAGTTCTCAATAACGTTGCCGCTATTATTAAATAAGTAATCGTATTGAGCGTAGCTTACCGCGATTTGAAATCGAGCAATTGTAAATTATCAACACTTAGTTGATTTGTGAGGGTGGTACGCCGAATGTGGTTTTGAATGCCTTGGAGAAGTGTGCTTGATCATAGAAGCCTACTTGGTGCGCGACTTTAGTACCACAGATCCCAGATTTAATCAGGCGCATGCTCTGTTCCATACGTAAACGGCTCAGCCACGCGTAAGGGGTGATGCCCATTCTGTTCTTAAAGTGGCGTTGGAATTGATTTGTGGTTAAGCCGCACAGCTCAGACAGTTGTTCTAATCGCACTGGCTGGTCCAAATTCGCCATCAAATAGTCTTTGAGTGTATTAATCGATTGATTACCCAGTTTGATGTCACTCTTCGATCCAAATTTTGCATAACGATCGACAATCGTTGAGAACCCCTCGAATGGTAAGCAATCTTGAGCGAGTTGGCTGATGTCTTGATTGATTAACAGACCGTGCAAGTTGCGTAATTGTAAAAATGCAGCTTGATCGGAGAGGATCAACTCAGAAAAGCCCAATGTGTGACCATTTTGCTTGGGATCGGCAAGATCTTGAAACCATTCGGGAGAAACTGCAAACACACTGACTTGATAACCTGAATCGAGTTTGGAGTGCCCATCATGCAGCTCATCAGGTGGCATGATAACAACTTGGCCTGCACCGACATGGTGGCTCGCCCCTTTGTAGGCGAACTTTTGCTGCCCTTGGGTAATTAAGCCGATGTGAAAGTCCAAATGATAGTGGCGTTGAAAGGCAAACTCTTGGTATTGAGCTTGGATCAGGCTGATATCTTCTGTTGGGGTAGAGTAGTAGTGGACTTTATCCATGGTACAAAAAAGCTTGGTCAAATAGTCATCAATTCAACCAAGCTTATCTGCGTATTAAGGGATTGTCTTGTAAAAAACGATCAATATCACTGTTTCGCGCGTTTGTTCTTCTTGTTGTTACGCAGGCCATCAAAGCTGAAAATAACCAGTGCTCCCCATATGAAAGCAAAGGTGATCGCTTTATCTGAGGTAAAGGCTTCGCCGTAGATCAGAACCGCCAGTAAGAACATCAAGCTTGGACCGATGTACTGGAAGAAACCGAGTGTTGATAGCTTCAAGCGAGTTGCAGCGCCAGTAAAACACAGCAATGGAACCGTGGTGATCACACCGGCAGCAACCAGTAATAGGTTGAGTTGCATCGGGTTCATCGATAAGTTTGAGGTCGGGCTATCGGCAATAAACAGTAAGTAGGTTGCGGCGAGAGGCAGCATCACCAGAGTTTCAATGAACAGACCCGTTTGCGCTTCTAAGCTGACTTTCTTACGCAGCAAGCCATAAAAACCAAAGCTAAAGGCTAGGGCAATGGCGACGATCGGTACTGAGCCGAAGGCAATCAATTGGATTAATACGCCAATCGCAGCAAGAGCTACAGCAAACCATTGCAGCTTACGTAAGCGCTCACCGAGGAAGAGCATTCCGAGCAATACGTTAATCAGCGGGTTGATGTAATACCCCAAACTGGCATCGAGCATGTGATTGGAGTTCACCGCCCAGATAAAGATCAGCCAATTTGCACCCACCAAAATAGACGTCGCTACCAAATAGAGCATTTTTGGTTTTGAGGTCAGGGTGTCACGAACTTTACGCCAGCTGCGGCCAATGTGTAGTAAGAAAGCGAGTAGGAAAAAGGACCATACTACACGGTGGCTGAGGATCTCTAACGGGGAAACGTCACTTAAAGATTTGAAATATATAGGGGCGATCCCCCACATTGTGTAGGCACCGACGGCAAGCAAAACTCCTTGGCGCGTACGTTGTTGTTCTTCCTGTGTCATGCATATTTCTCTAGCACTGAGTGCTTATTAATAAGATTTATAAGAGAGTTGGTCAGTATAGGAGCGATAACCCTTTTCACCTAACAATTTGCGGTTTAATTCACCAGCATTCCACTCTACAATGTGCGACTTGCTTGCCAATGCCGCATGCTGACTTTATACCTCGATTAGGAACCACAATGACCGCCACTCTGATTGCTGAGCAAACACCAACTCCCGCGAATGATGCGCAAAACATCTTACAAGATGTGTTTGGCTATCAAAGCTTTCGCGATGGTCAGCAAGAGGTCATTGATTTGGCTGTTCAAGGCCGAGATAGCTTGGTGATAATGCCTACGGGTGGTGGTAAATCTTTGTGTTACCAAATCCCGGCTTTAGTTCGTGAAGGGCTTACTCTGGTTATCTCACCGCTGATCTCGCTGATGAAAGACCAAGTCGACCAATTGAAGGCCAATGGTGTTGCCGCTGAGTGCATTAACTCTTCAATGCCACGTGACCAGCTGATGAGTGTGTTTAATCGCATGAACTCAGGTCAACTGAAGATGGTTTATGTGTCGCCAGAGCGAGTGTTGATGCGCGACTTTATCGAACGTCTTCAAGGTTTACCGCTTTCGATGATTGCAGTCGATGAAGCGCACTGTATCTCTCAATGGGGTCACGACTTCCGCCCTGAATACGCATCATTAGGCCAGCTTAAACAGTACTTTCCGCATGTGCCTTACATGGCGCTCACAGCAACCGCTGATGATGCGACGCGTAAAGATATTATCTCGCGCCTACAGCTCCTGGACCCGCATACTTACTTAGGCAGCTTTGATCGCCCTAATATTCGCTACAACTTGGTTGAGAAGCACAAACCCGTGTCACAGGTGGTTCGCTACCTAGAAACACAAAAGGGCAATTGCGGCATCATCTACTGTGGTAGCCGTAAGAAAGTGGAGATGGTGACCGAGAAGCTGTGCAATAACGGTATTCGCGCCGCGGGTTATCACGCTGGTATGGACACCGATGAGCGTGCTTACGTTCAAGAAGCCTTCCAACGCGATGATATTCAGATCGTGGTCGCGACTGTGGCTTTCGGTATGGGCATCAACAAACCCAACGTACGTTTCGTGGTGCACTTTGATATCCCACGTAATATCGAGTCTTACTATCAAGAGACAGGCCGTGCAGGTCGTGATGGTTTGCCTGCTGAAGCGATGATGTTGTTTGACCCGGCTGATATGGGTTGGCTGCGTCGTATGCTGGATGAGAAAGAAGAAGGCCCACAGAAACAAGTTGAGATGCACAAGCTGAATGCGATGAGTGCCTTTGCTGAAGCGCAAACGTGTCGTCGTCAGGTTCTGCTTAACTATTTTGGCGAATATCGCGAGAAGCAATGTGGCAACTGCGATATCTGCCTCGATCCACCTAAGCATTTTGATGCGACTAAAGAAGCGCAGAAGGCGTTGTCTTGTGTGTACCGTGTCAATCAGTCGTTTGGTATGGGCTACGTAGTCGAAGTGATGCGTGGTATGCAGAATATTCGTGTCCGTGATAATGGTCACGATAAGCTATCTACCTACGGTATTGGCCGCGATCACAGTCATGATTACTGGATCAGTATCTTCCGTCAGCTGATTCATAAAGGCTTGCTGTTCCAGAACATCACTCGTAACTCAACTTTACAGCTAACAGAAGAAGCCCGCCCGCTGCTGCGCGGTGAGATGTCTTTGGAATTGGCTGTTCCTCGTTTAGATACAGCGGTGCGTAATGCTAAGTCCGATAAGTTAAGCAGCAAGAATTACGATAAGAAGCTGTTTGCGAAACTGCGTAAGCTGCGTAAGTCGATTGCTGATGAAGATGGCTTGCCACCATATGTGGTATTCAGCGACGCGACCTTGATTGATATGGCTGAAATACTACCTACTTCATACGGAGAAATGCTGGCAGTCAACGGTGTCGGTCAACGTAAACTGGATAAGTACGCAGACCCATTCCTAGATCTGATTCAAGAACACATCACCACACACGGCTAGTTTGCGAGAAACGTCTAACTAATAGAAAAAGAATAAGGTTGATAGGGACATGACAACACAAACAGAATTTGGCTTAAGAGAGTATTTAGCTGAGGAAGGGCGTTTATTGATTACGTCTCCAAGTTTTGATTTTGATTCTTATGAAGTGCTAGGTGAAAAGCTGGTGGCGTTGTTGTCAGCGTCAGTTGTTGAAAAGCAATGGGACGCCGATATGCATTCTTGGTTGATTGATTTTGAAGATTGCCGAATGTTCTTAAAGTCCGAACATTACAGTGAATCAATTTGGTTTGAGTCGTTAAACGCTGAAGAAAGCCGAGAAGAGTTTGATTATCTCGCGACGCTTTTCAAGCGCGGTTTTTAACTTTTAGCATCGCTTCTAAAACCTAGTGTTTTAACACATAGTTTCTAAAGCCATTTACCAATAAAAGTGAGGATAAACGTTTGCGTCTGTTCTCACCATTGCAGCCAATATTGATTAATGTATAATCGCCCGCCGCTCGATAGAGCAAATTTTAGAAACATTTTAAATTCACATTATTGGTAAGAGCTTTCTTGGATTATTCGAAGAAATGACTCGATTTGGGTTCCCTCACCCCCAAACCAAACTAAAAAGGTACAGCATGAGTAACTTTACCCCTGCGCAACAGCGCAAAGCCTTAGCACTATTAGTTTTGTTCCATTTGGTGATTATTGCGTCAAGCAACTATCTGGTTCAGCTACCTTTTACCGTCTTCGGTATGCACACCACTTGGGGTGCTTTCACTTTCCCGTTTATCTTCCTAGCGACCGATCTGACCGTACGCATTTTTGGCGCGCAGCTTGCCCGTAAAATCATTTTCTTAGTGATGCTACCAGCTCTGGCCGTTTCTTATTTCTTGTCAGTGGTGTTCTTTGAAGGTTCATTCCAAGGCTTTAGCCAACTAGGTGAGTTCAACTTGTTTGTTGCACGTATCGCCGCGGCGAGCTTCATGGCTTATTTACTGGGTCAGATCTTGGATGTACATGTTTTTAACCGCCTACGTCAGCTTAAACAGTGGTGGGTAGCCCCAACATGCTCAACGTTATTCGGTAATGCCATTGATACCATCGCATTCTTTGCGATTGCTTTCTACCAAAGCCCAGATCCATTTATGGCCGAGCATTGGACTGAGATTGCCTTAGTCGATTACGGATTCAAACTTATCATCAGCTTAGGCTTGTTCGTGCCTATGTACGGCGTGCTTCTTAACTACATTGTTAGAAAGCTAACCGCAGTGAACCCTGACTTTAAAGCGACAGGCGTGAACGCTTAAGTTTGAGATTTGTAACACAAAGCATTAATGCAGCGATAAGAAAAAGCCCAAGTTAGTCTACTAACTTGGGCTTTTTTTAATTTCTAGCGTCAGATACTAATATCAGAGGCATTTAATATTCAATGGCCAGCCAATATCGGTTTGTCTATTCGACTCGATCTCTAGCTCTGCAGCGGTCAGCGGATTGTCAGCTAACCATTGCTTAGAAAGCGTTAGGGTTAGATTGTTGTCATTCGTCGTCAGTTTGAACTCAGGCTCTAGCGCTGGGTTACGACGGTGGGTCAGCAAAATAGCTAAACGCAGAATACGTAAAATACGCTTGCTACTGGTTCCTGAGATAGCGTGTTGCTCTGGTAATGAGGTTAACTGTTCACGGTAGCGACGAGTTAACTCACCCAAGTAGTGCTTTTGCGCTCGAGTAAAGCCAGGTAGGTCTAAGTTCTGCAGCAGATAAGCGCTGTGCTCACCGCCTTTTTTGAAATCGATGGTTAAACCAATCTCGTGAAGCTTAGCTGCCGTTTGCAATAGCACACC
Organism: Vibrio sp. 1S139; assembly: GCF_041439475.1. NCBI lineage: Bacteria > Pseudomonadati > Pseudomonadota > Gammaproteobacteria > Vibrionales > Vibrionaceae > Vibrio > Vibrio sp. 1S139. The sequence continues at coordinate 8,682 of NZ_JBGOOD010000047.1, read as the reverse complement.
AGCTTGAGGTTCTGAAACCCACGCTTCGGCGCCCGCTTGGTCTAGCAGCGTTTGTGCGACTACTGCTACTTGTTCACCGTAGCTTACGTCCATTTGGTAGCGTGATTGAACACTCTTAATGGTACGCGCTCGGATATCTTCTTGGCGTAGCTCATCAACCATCTCGTAGGCTAGGCCTTCACGGAGTGCGCCGCCTGCGAGTGTCATTGAATCTATTTCAAGCAGCTCAAAAATAGCAATAAGAATAGAAAGGCCACTCGGGAACACTAATGCGCGTTCAAGGGTAAGTCCTTCGATTTCTAGCTCTTCCAAGCGCTCAGTAATCATCGCTTGTTTCTGTAGACGCTTAAGTTTGGCATGAGTAATCACTTCATCCATGCCTTGCGCCAACATGATCTCTTGCAGTGCTTGAACGGTACCGCTGGCGCCCACACACACATCCCATCCGATATCAGTGTAGCTATCTAGGATAGGAGCCAACGTCGACTTCGCCGCTTCAATGGCGTTGTTAAAGTTGGTTGCGGTTAATTGGCGATCTTTAAAGTGGCGCTCAAGCCAGGTAACACAGCCCATCTTCAGGCTAGTTAGTGCTTTCGCTGAGAAGCCTTCACCTATGATCATTTCGGTGCTTGCGCCACCAATATCAACGACCAGTCGGCGGCCGCTGCCACCAGAAGTGTGTGCTACGCCTTTATAGATAGTCGCAGCTTCTTCTTCACCAGAGATAACATTGATGTCGTAACCAAGGATCTGGTTCGCTTTCTCTAGAAATATATCCACATTGATAGCAGTACGTAGGGTCGCTGTACCGACAATTCGGATATTTTCTTTCGGAATATCTTGAAGTCGCTCTGCAAAGAGACTCAAACAGTCCCAACCGCGCTGCATGGCTTCTGTACTAAGCGCATTATTTTCATCTAAGCCTGCAGCTAAACGCACTTTGCGCTTAATTTTAGCCATGGTTTGTACGCTGCCATCGATATGACGCACAACGAGCATATGAAAACTGTTCGACCCGAGGTCGATTGCAGCGTAAAGCGGGGGTGACACTGTTTGACTCATAAGCGACTAAGCTTCCTTGTTATGACGCGGTTGGCGTGGGCGACGGTTCTGGTTTGGTTTACGGTTCCCGTTGCGTGGGCCATTGTTGTTTGAGCGGCGTTGTTGCGGGTTACGTGTACGTAAGCGCAATGGTGCTGGTAGATCTTCTAGCAGTGCAGAAGCATCGTAGTCAGACACAGGGATCGCGTGCTCAATGTATTCTTCGATTGGTGGCAAGTTGATTGCGTAATCTTCACAAGCAAAGCTGATCGAGTGACCACTTGCACCAGCACGACCTGTACGGCCGATACGGTGAACGTAATCTTCACAGTCATCAGGTAGGTCGAAGTTGAATACGTGTGTTACTTGAGGAATGTGTAGACCACGTGCTGCAACGTCGGTTGCGACAAGCAGGTCAACATCACCTTTAGTGAATTGCTCAAGAATCTTTTCACGTTTCTTCTGAGGAACATCGCCAGTTAGCAGGCCAACACGGTGACCATCTGCAGCTAGGTGACCCCAAACAGACTCACATTTGTGCTTAGTGTTAGCGAAGATGATAGCGCGCTCTGGCCACTCTTCTTCAACTAGAGTCTGCAGCAGTGCCATTTTGTGTTCGTTTGATGGGTAGAACAGCTCTTCCTGAATGCGGTGACCTGTTTTACGCTCTGGCTCAACAACAACATGCTCTGGGTTGTGCATGTGTTCGAACGCTAGCTCTTGTACGCGGTAAGACAATGTCGCAGAGAACAGCATGTTCAGGCGATCTTTTGGCTCAGGCATACGGCGGAACAAGAAGCGGATGTCTTTGATGAAACCAAGATCGAACATGCGATCAGCTTCGTCAAGAACAACAGCTTGAATGTGGTTAAGGTTAAATACCTTCTGCTTGTAGAAATCGATGATGCGGCCAGTCGTACCAATTAAGATATCTGCGCCTTCTTCGATTTTACCTAGTTGCTTGTCGTAGCTTTCGCCACCGTAAGCAAGTGCTGCCTTGATACCTGTGCTTTCAACCAGAGAGTCAGCATCGTTGTAGATCTGAATCGCGAGTTCACGCGTTGGTGCCATAATAATCGCACGTGGCTGGTTAGGCTTACGCCCTTCATGCTCAGATGTTTTTAGCAGGTGGTTAAAAGTAGCAGTAAGAAACGCAAGCGTTTTACCAGTACCCGTTTGGGCCTGGCCTGCAATGTCTTGGCCGGTGAGCAGTACCGGGAGCGCCAAGGCTTGGATAGGGGTACAATAATCGAACCCTTTTTTCTCCAATCCTTCAATGACTTGCGGAAGTAAATCCAAGTCGGCGAACTTTTGCTCTGTGATATGCGTCTTTTTCATTGCTATAGAATATCAGCTTAAGCTTGCAATACGAAAGTAAATACATTCCAATAGGGCATCTATTTACTGGTTATCATCCAACCAGTTATAAAAAATACATTGGAGTGGAAGATGAGTGATAAGATTTTGCAGCTAACTGATGACGGTTTTGATAACGATGTAATCAATGCTGCAGGCCCTGTTCTTGTTGATTTTTGGGCAGAATGGTGTGGTCCATGTAAAATGATTGCGCCGATTCTTGATGAAATCGCAGACGAGTACGAAGGCAAGCTCACAATCGGTAAATTAAATATCGACCAAAATACTGGTACTCCACCAAAGTTTGGTATTCGCGGTATTCCAACGCTACTTCTTTTCAAAGATGGCGGCGTAGCAGCGACTAAAGTTGGTGCATTATCTAAAACTCAACTTAAAGAGTTCTTAGACGCTAACCTTTAATCAGGTCAGCATTTGAAAAGAAACCGTGCAGTTAACAAATGCGCGGTTTTGTTTTTTCTAAGCTATGGACTAGTCTTAGTTTTAGTGCTAATTTATCGCACGTTAATTGAACGAATTTCTCTTCTTGGTCGATCCTGTGACCAAATCCTTCTTAACTTAAGAAAACAGATCCTATTTTGACTAAACAAACTTCCACCACTATGAATCTTACTGAACTGAAGAACAGACCTGTGTCTGAGCTTGTTAAACTTAGCGAAAGCTTAGGTCTTGAAAATCAAGCTCGCCTAAGAAAACAAGACATTATCTTCTCCATCCTTAAAGCGCATGCAAAAAGTGGTGAAGACATCTTTGGTGATGGTGTTCTAGAAATTCTTCAAGACGGTTTTGGTTTCCTACGTAGCGCCGACAGTTCATACCTGGCTGGCCCAGATGATATCTACGTATCACCAAGCCAAATTCGTCGTTTTAACCTACGTACAGGTGACTCTATTGGCGGTAAAATCCGTCCACCTAAAGACGGTGAGCGTTACTTTGCACTGCTTAAAGTAAACACGGTTAACTACGACAAGCCAGACAACGCACGTAACAAGATTCTTTTCGAAAACCTTACTCCTCTTCACGCTAACGAACGTATGGTGATGGAAGCGGGTAATGGTGCGACTGAAGATATTACGGCTCGTATTCTTGACCTTGCATCTCCAATTGGTAAAGGTCAGCGTGGTCTGATTGTTGCTCCGCCTAAAGCGGGTAAGACAATGCTTCTGCAAAACATTGCTCAAAGCATTGCACGTAACCATCCTGAGTGTGAACTAATGGTTCTACTTATCGATGAGCGTCCAGAAGAAGTAACAGAAATGCAGCGTCTAGTTAAAGGCGAAGTAGTTGCTTCAACATTCGATGAGCCAGCATCTCGCCACGTACAAGTTGCAGAAATGGTTATCGAGAAAGCGAAGCGCCTTGTTGAACACAAGAAAGATGTAGTTATCCTACTGGATTCTATTACTCGTCTAGCTCGTGCTTACAACACTGTGATTCCTTCATCAGGTAAAGTTCTTACTGGTGGTGTTGATGCGAATGCTCTACATCGTCCAAAGCGTTTCTTCGGTGCGGCACGTAACGTAGAAGAAGGCGGTAGCTTAACGATCATCGCAACAGCACTGGTTGATACTGGTTCTAAGATGGATGAAGTTATCTACGAAGAATTCAAAGGTACAGGTAACATGGAACTGCACCTTAACCGTAAGATTGCTGAAAAACGCGTATTCCCAGCGATTGATTTCAACCGCTCTGGTACTCGTCGTGAAGAGCTTCTTACCAAGAACGATGAACTACAGAAGATGTGGATCCTGCGTAAGATTGTTCACCCAATGGGCGAAATCGACGCAATGGAATTCCTTATCGACAAGCTAGCAATGACGAAAACGAACGATGAGTTCTTTGACGCAATGCGTCGTCAGTAATATTGATTAGCTGATCGTATTTAATAAGCGCTGCCCTCGGGTGGCGCTTTTTATTTGCATTTTGTAGCGCCAGCTTGCAGAATGAGCAAAAGTGTTACAAGGACGTTAAAATGCAACATGGACTGTTGTCATCATTACTCCTGTCTACTTCACTGTTATTTTCACCGGTTGGTATGAGCTATGCCACCGAGATGTCTCCACTTACAGTAGAGTCTTGGCTTGAGAATGATCAAGTAAAACTGAAAACTGCTGAACTACTAGAGCTTGTCGTACGTGACGAAGTCAATTCGCTACGCTTTGCGCTTGAGCGCCTGACATTTCCCCAGCAAGAGGTGGCTCGTTACCAACTCTTGAAGAAGCTTGAACAGCAAAAAATCGTACTCACACCCAAGATGTCTATCTTCATCGAGCAGCAACTTGCTATCACGCCCACTTATCAAGTCTTAGAACGTGGCGATGGCTATGAGTTTACGGTACCTGCCTTTAATTACCCTTCAATTGCTAATCGCCTTATTAAACAATGGCGTCAAGATCAGAAGACATTGGTATTTGTGCTAGATGCAGAGAAACAGGAACTCGACCTAAAAGAGTGGTTATCTGGATCTGAACATCAAGTTCAAACGCGAGAAGCGTTGCTCATTAGAGAGCTAGACAGTTTGTCTCCTGAAGCGGTTGATTACCTAACTAAGCAACTCACCGCATCTTCTATTGTTAGTTGGTTACCTTCTACTGAGGTGGTGGTTCGATTAGCGCAAGTGAGCGAAGACCCAGAGGTTTACAAAATTCTATGGCGAATGAAGGCCGATTATCATAGCCAAGCTGAGCTAGTTCGCCTTGCTGAAACCAAACAAACGTTCGCGCTTGAACAGGTGATGGCAGCGACTAAGAACCCGCGTTTGAAAGATGAAGCGATTACTTTGCTTACCAAAGTTAACCCGTTATCAGAAGAGGTGAAGCTGTTCCTTGTCTCTAGGATGGCGATTGCTGATGAAGCACCATTAGTTGCGCGTGAACTCGCCAAACAAGGTCATACGCGATGGTTGCAAGATCTCGTCAATGATAACCCTCAGGTGAAGAGTTCTTTGATCGAGCAAGCATTACCGTAAAGTGGATTTTGCCTCTCAATAACCACACTAAAAAGGGGGACCTCAGCGTCACCCTTTTTGATATACTGAGCGCAGAATAATCAGCATGTAGAAGTCCTATGAGTTTTAAAGATTTACGTGATTTTATCGACCATCTTGAAAGTATTGGTCAGTTGAAACGCATTTCTCACCCAGTCGATCCAGACTACGAAATGACCGAGATTAGCGACCGTACTCTACGTGCTGGTGGCCCGGCTCTTTTGTTTGAAAATCCAGTAGGCTATGACATGCCCGTTTTGACCAATCTATTTGGTACACCTAATCGGGTTGCTATTGGTATGGGACGTCAAGAAGTCAAAGAACTGCGTGAAGTGGGCAAGTTGCTTGCTTACCTAAAAGAACCTGAGCCACCAAAAGGCTTTAAAGACGCTCTTGATAAACTACCTGTGTTTAAGCAAGTCTTAAACATGCCAGCTAAACGCCTTCGCAAAGCGGCTTGCCAACAAGTGGTATGGCAAGGCGATGACGTCGACCTAGATAAAATCCCTGTGATGAGCTGTTGGGCTGATGATGTCGCGCCATTGCTAACATGGGGTTTAACGGTTACTCGTGGTCCAAACAAGAAACGCCAAAACTTAGGTATCTATCGTCAGCAGAAGATCGGCAAGAATAAAATCATCATGCGTTGGTTAGCCCACCGTGGTGGAGCATTGGATCTGCGTGATTGGATGGAAACTAACCCTGGGAAACCATTCCCAGTATCGGTAGCGTTTGGTGCTGATCCTGCCACCATTCTTGGTGCGGTTACGCCAGTGCCGGATAGTTTATCTGAGTACGCGTTTGCAGGCTTACTACGTGGTAGTAAAACTGAGGTCGTTAAATCAATCAGCAACGACTTAGAAGTTCCCGCAAGTGCAGAAATCGTGATGGAAGGTTACATCGACCCGAATGAATTCGCAGATGAAGGGCCTTACGGAGATCATACTGGTTACTACAACGAGAAAGAAAAGCACCATGTGTTTACTATTACTCATGTAACCATGCGCGAGAACCCTATCTATCACAGCACCTATACTGGCCGTCCACCTGATGAGCCAGCGGTATTGGGTGTTGCGCTAAATGAAGTGTTTGTGCCTATTCTTCAAAAGCAGTTCCCAGAGATTGAAGATTTCTATCTACCGCCTGAAGGTTGTTCGTACCGAATGGCAGTCGTGACCATGAAGAAGCAATACCCAGGTCACGCTAAGCGAGTGATGATGGGTGTATGGTCTTTCTTACGCCAATTCATGTACACCAAATTTGTATTGGTGTGTGATGAAGATGTGAATGCACGTGATTGGTCTCAAGTAACCGCAGCGATGTGCGAACATATGGATCCGTCACGCGATAGCCTGATGATAGAGAACACGCCGATCGATTCATTGGATTTTGCCTCACCCGTGGTTGGGTTAGGTTCTAAGATGGGTCTAGATATCACTAAGAAGTGGGACGCAGAGTTAGCGTTATCGCCAGATGTCCAAACAGCACCTGTAAATAGTGAACATATAGAGGGTAGCTTGGCTGAGTTAACCAAGGTTCATCCTGAAATTATTGATGTTCACCTGCAAAACGACAATGCCAGCATGGTTGTGGTGTCTATTGATAAGCAAGCTGCCGGTAATGGTAAGAAAATCATGGAAGCGGTTTGGTCTCAATTTGATGAGAACAAGTTTGTTATCGTGTGTGATGGCGATGTCAATGTGAGTGATTGGAATGACATCATTTGGGCTGTAACGACAAGAATGGATCCGGCGAGAGATACGTTATTCCTGCAGAACGAAACTGGACACTCAAAAATGGGTCTCGATGCGACCAATAAGTGGGAAGGTGAATGCCTGCGTGAGTGGGGTGTACCAATCACAAAAGATCCTGATGTTGTGAAAAAGATTGATAGCATCTGGGAACAGCTAGGAATTTCATGAGCTACCAAGTAGTCTTATACCCAGAAAACATCAGTTTCACAGTAGAAAAAGGGCAAACGGTCTTGGATGCTGCGCTCAACAGCGATATCTATTTCCCAAACCGTTGCCAAGTTGGCGCATGCGCAATGTGTATGTGCAAAAAATTAGAAGGGCAAGTGAGTTACCACCTTGAACCCATGCTCACAGAGAAAGAGCAGCAACAAGGCTGGATTTTTGCTTGCCAAGCATTTGCAGAAAGTAATTTAGTTCTAACCTTTGCCGATTAAGGGTTAGTAAGAGGAAGAACATGACTATTAAATGTAAAGTGAAGTCTATCGAGCCTTTGGCTTGTAATACTTACCAAATCCTACTTCACCCAGAAACACCGGTCGCTTTTAAAGCGGGCCAGTACCTGATGGTTGAAATGGGCGAGAAAGATAAGCGCCCATTCTCTATCGCAAGTAGCCCTTGCCGCCACGAAGGTGAGCTTGAGCTGCACATTGGTGCTGCCGAGCACAACGCTTACGCACTAGAAGTGGTTGAAGCGATGAAGAAGGCACAAGCTGAAGATGGCGATATTGCGATTGATGCTCCACACGGAGATGCTTGGATCAAAGAAGAAAGCGATCGCCCTCTATTACTTATTGCTGGTGGCACGGGTTTCAGCTACGTGCGCTCTATTCTTGATCACTGCATCGCGCAAAATAGCTCGAAAGAGATCTACCTATACTGGGGCGCAAAAGATGAGTGCCAGTTATATGCTAAAGAAGAGTTGGTTGGCATTGCAGAAAAGCATAGCAATGTGCACTTTGTACCGGTAGTAGAAGAAGCACCGGAAGTTTGGCATGGCCAAACAGGTAATGTGCTTGAGGCTGTTATGCAAAGTTTCGAATCATTAGCTGATTTCGATATCTATATTGCAGGTCGTTTTGAAATGGCGGGCGCTGCAAGAGACCTATTTACTCAGAATAAAGAAGCAAAGCGTGACCATATGTACGCTGATGCTTACGCATTTATCTAACAATACCCTTAGATTTTGAGCAAAAAGAGAGCAGAAATGCTCTCTTTTTTACGTTTAGGTGAACTATTAGGCAGTTAACCCCTATTTATTCATTTTTCATGAAAAAGTAGTTGCTAAGCTGAGAGGGTTCCCTATAATGCGACACCACTGAGACGGCAGACGCCACAAGGCTTCAGCAAGAATCAGTAAGACGGAAAGCGACAAAAAATTAATTTTCAAAAAGTGTTTGACACTGAATGTTAATTCGCTAGAATGGCCGTCCACTTCGAGAGGCTCCTTACTTAAAAGGAACGCTCAAGAAGTTAAGCTCTTTAACAATTTAAACCTATCAATCTGTGTGGGCACTCGTTGATGAATAT
>NZ_JBGOOD010000046.1:0-37664 GCF_041439475.1 Vibrio sp. 1S139 | reverse complement strand
AAGATGGTTCGATTCGTCTAAGCCAAGAGCAGCTGCTTTCTCAAGCATCAGATGTGGAAGGCGATGACTTGACGGCCAGCAGCCTAACGGTCGACGGTGATGCGACAGTTGTAGCTAACGACGATGGCAGTTTCACCATCACGCCAGATGAGAACTTCAATGGCGACATTGATATCAGCTTCGATATCTCAGATGGTACCAATACCGTTCAAGCTTCGGCTGACCTTACTGTTAATCCAGTTAATGACCTGCCAGTCCCTCAAGATCAACAGTTCAGTATTGCAGAAGACGGTACTTTACAGTTCACAGACGCGGATCTGCTTACAGGCGCGACAGACGTTGAAGGTGATAACCTGACGGTTGAGGGCATCACTTATGAAGGCACTGATGGCGTACTGACTGACTTGGGTGAGGGATCATATAGCTTTGCTCCAAACGAAAACTTCAATGGTGATGTGAGCTTTAGCTTCGATGTGTCAGACGGTACCGATACCGTGTCTGCAAACATTGATGTTAGCGTGACTCCTGAGAACGATCCGCCTGTTGCGGGCTCAACGTCCTACACGGTGAATGAAGATAATTCGATTACCATTTCTGATGCACAACTATTGGCAACATCTTCAGATATTGAAGGTGATGTATCGATAGACAGCGTGACTTACTCTGGTAGCGACGGTGTCCTCGAAATCAATGGTAACGGCACTTACACCTTCTCGCCAAATGAGAACTTCAGCGGTGAAATTGCACTGGATGTGGTTGTTGCTGATGAAGAGGGTGCGACCGACTCAACGACCGCGGGCATCAATGTTCTTGAAGTGAACGATCCGCCGGTTGCAGGCCCTACGTCTTACACCATTGATGAAGACTCAGTACTTACCTTCAGTGAGTCTCAAGTGTTGCTTAACGCCTCAGATGTAGAAGGGGATGTTGATCTTGTTGGTATTAGCTACGATGGCCCTGAGGGTATCTTCTCAGTAAATGGTGACGGCACTTGCAGCTTCGCTCCAAATGAGAACTTTAATGGCCAAGTTCAGCTTGATGTCACCATTCGTGATGAAGATGGTGCAGAAGTGGAAACCGTCATCAATGTTGACGTATTACCAATCAATGATGCGCCAGTGTCTGGTGATTTGGCTTACAACGTTAACGAAGATGGTTCAATCACACTGAGCCAAGATCAGCTGTTGTCTCAAGCGTCCGATGTAGAAGGCGAAGATCTAACCGCAAGTGACTTAACAGTTGGTGGTGATGCGACGGTTGTAGCTAACGATGACGGCAGTTTCACGATTACGCCAGATGAAAACTTCAACGGTGACATTGATATTCAATTCAACATCACTGACGGTACTGACACGGTTCAAGCAACCGCCGATCTTACTGTTAACCCAGTTAATGACTTGCCGGTTCCTCAAGACCAACAATTCAGTATCGCAGAAGACGGTACGCTTCAATTTACAGACGCCGACTTACTTACCGGTGCCACCGATATTGATGGCGACGACTTAACCGTTGAAGGTATTAGCTATACAGGTGGTGATGGCGTACTGACCGACCACGGTGATGGTACTTATACCTTTGCGCCAAATGAAAACTTCAATGGCGATGTGAACTTCAGTTTCGATGTGTCTGATGGCACAGAAACCGTTAGCGCTAACATTGATGTGAGTGTGACTCCTGAGAACGATCCGCCAGTTGCGGGTTCAACCTCATACATGGTCAATGAAGACAATGCCATCACAATTTCTGATGAACAGTTGCTAGCTAACTCTTCGGATATTGAAGGTGCGGTGTCGGTTGATACTGTGACTTACAGTGGCACTGATGGTGTGTTCCAAGATAACGGCGATGGCAGCTATACCTTCCTTCCTAATGAAAACTTCAGCGGTGATATCAGCCTTGATGTGATTGTTGCAGATGAAGAAGGTGCAATTGATGAAACCACAGCAGGTATTACCGTTCTTGAAGTGAACGATCCACCAGTTGCGGGTCCAACGTCATACACCATTGACGAAGATTCGGTTCTGACGTTCAGTGAATCTCAGATTCTTGTGAATGCTTCGGATATCGAAGGCGATGTAGAACTTGTTGGCATTAACTACGATGGCTCTGACGGTATCTTCACTGTAAATGGTGATGGTACATGCAGCTTTGCACCCAACGAAAACTTCAATGGTCAGGTTCAACTGGGTGTGACCATTCAAGATGAAGATGGCGCAACGGTTGAAACACACATTAACGTTGATGTATTGCCAATCAATGATGCGCCAGTATCGGGCGATTTGGCTTACACCATCAATGAAGATAGCTCCATCACGCTAAGCCAAGAGCAATTGCTAGCAAGAGCAGGTGATATCGATAGCGATAACTTAGAAGCTATCAATCTATCTACTGATGAAAATGCGACCATCCAACACAATGATGATGGCAGCTACACCATCACACCGAACGCAGATTACAACGGTGACCTAGATCTGAACTTCGATATCATCGATAACGATGGTGGTTCAGTTCAAGTTGGCCTAGACATTACCGTGAATCCGGTTAATGACTTGCCACAAGCGCAAGATCAACAGTTCACGATTGAAGAAGACGGTACGTTACTCTTCACCGATGCTGACCTGCTTGCAGGTGCGTCGGATATTGATGGTGATGAACTGTCGATTGAAAACGTACTCTACACAGGTGCAGATGGTATTCTTAGCGATAATGGCGACGGCACATATAGCTTTGCTCCAAACGAGAACTTCAATGGTGATGTTCAATTCTCATTCGATGTCTCTGACGGTACTGATTCAACATCAGCTGTTATTGATGTCAGCGTAACGCCTGAGAATGACCCACCAGTAGCGGGCTCAACATCGTACACAGTTCAAGAAGATGGCCAAATCACGATCAGTGATGAGCAATTATTGGCAAACTCTTCCGATGTAGAAGGTGATGTTTCACTGTCTGGAGTATCGTACTCCGGTGATGACGGCTCTTTTGTTGATAATGGCAATGGTACTTACACCTTTACGCCAAATGAAAACTTCGATGGTGATATTTCACTAGACGTTGTTGTCGTTGACGAAGACGGTGCAACCGCAACCACAACCGCTGGCATCGATGTTATCGCTGTGAATGACGGACCTGAAACTTCGGGCATTCAGGCTGAAGTCGATGAAGATAATTCAATCACCATTACTCAAGAGCAGTTACTCGCTAATGCGACCGATGTTGAAGGTGATGAGTTAACGGCATCTAACCTACAAACCAACGATCCAGATGCGACAATTGTTACTAATGACGATGGTTCATTCACTATTACGCACACAGAAAACTTCAATGGCGAGTTGGACTTCACATACAGCATCAGTGATGGTGAGAATGAAGTTCTGACGACACTCGACTTGACGGTTAACCCTGTCAACGATGCGCCAGAAGCGGGCGATGAAATCTTCATCCAAGCGCAAGAAGACCAAACAGTTGGTGTGACACTTCGTGAAGAACCAGCACTACGTTTAGACCAAGCGCCAGAAAACGGCATCATTGAAGCAAATGTGAATGACGAATGGGTGGTACTGGAAGTAGGACAAGAAGTTCCTGCAGATACCGAAGTGCGCTTTGTTCCAAGTGAAGATGCTCTTGCTGAAGGTACACACACCACACAAATCGGTACGTTTGACGATAACGCGAGTGTGGATGATTGGGGTACAGAAGTTGACCCTTATACGCGTGAGTTCTCAGATGGTGACTTAACGGTAACTGTTCAAAGTAACGATGACCCTCTTGGTGCCTGGAATGGCAACACCCACATTGGTCATGGTATCGGTGATACTGACCGCCAAGGCTTAAGTGGTGATGAGAAACTGACGGTTTCAGTTGAAGGTCAAGACATCAATGAAATCAGTTTCCACCTAGATGGTTTGGGTGGCTGGTTCATGGAAGAGTCTCGTCACTTTACAGAAGTAGAAATCAAAGCGTTCAATGAGGATGGCGACCTAATTGACTCGATGACTTACCACAAAGAAGACCGTGGTACTTTCGAGACAGATTACACGCTAACGGTTGATCAACCAGTGTCCTACTTTGAGCTCGGTACCGTGCAAGGTAATGGTACTTACGTCGTTCAAAACATGACAGTGTCACAAACTTGTCATGATGAAGCGGTGTTTACATCGATTGGTGTAGATGGCTCAGAGATTACTGAAACGGTTGAGTTGAATATCCATGCGGGTGACAACGAAATCGAGTTAACGGCTGATCTTCCGAATATTACTGTCGATACCGATGGTTCTGCCCAGTTTGCTTCGGTTGTGATTACCGAAGAGCAACTACTGGCGCAAGCATCTGATATTGATGGCGACGACCTTGATATTGAAAATCTAGAGCTAGTGGGTGAAAACTCAGAGCATGCAACACTCACCGATAATGGTGATGGCACTTGGACGGTAACACCGGATGAAAACTTCCATGGTGAAATCGAACTTGGTTACCAAGTTACCGATGGTGAGCTGACAGACAGCAATATCATCAATATCAATTTCGAATCAGTAAATGATGCGCCAATCGTTTCTGGCCCGATTGTTCTATCGACAGATGAAGATGAAGGTATCACGTTCAGTGCAGATGACTTGCTAGCGAACACCACAGATGTGGAAGGCGATACGCTGTCTATTTCTGACATCACTTACGGTGGTGATAACGGTGAGCTAGTTGATAACGGCGATGGTACGTTTACCTTCATGCCGAATGAAAACTTCAATGGTGAAATCGACATCGACTACAAGGTGTTTGATGGAACTGATGAAGTTGCAACGCATCTAGACCTAACGGTCGTACCAGTCAATGATGTGCCGGTTCCGGGTGAACCATTGCACACCCAAATGCTTGAAAACGGCTCCATGATCATCGAAGCGAAAGACCTATTGTCTGGTGCTACCGATGTTGATGGCGACATTCTTCATGTCGAAAACCTATTACTTGCAGACCAAACGCAAGGTACGTTAACGGATAACGGTGATAATACCTTTACCTTCGAACCTGCAGAAGACTTCTACGGTGAAGTGAATCTGACTTTCGATATCAGTGATGGCCAAGCAAGCGCACCAAGTACAGCAAGAGTTGACGTTGAAATTGTCAATGAAGGCCCAGAGGTTGGTGGTCCAATTGAAGCCGCTGTTGATGAAGATGGTTCAATCACTATCACTCAAGAGGATCTGTTAGCGAATGCAACCGATGTAGATGGCGATAACCTTGAAGCGGTTAACTTTGCGACCAACGATCCAAATGCGGTTGTTGTAGAAAACCCAGACGGTAGCTTCACTATTACACCAAGTGCAGATTTCTTTGGTGAGATTGAGTTTACTTATGATGTCACTGACGCGATCGAAACTGTTGCGGCTGACCTCAACCTAACCGTAAACCCTATCAACGATGCTCCAGACGTGCCTGACATGTCTTTCACTACGGAAGACGGTCAAGCGATTACCATTACCGAAGCTGAACTATTAGCACAAGCGACAGACATTGAAGGCGATGAACTGTCAGTTGTGAATGTGACGAGTGCAAGCGACACGGTAGAAGTCACAGACAATGGCGATGGAACATACACATTAACACCAGAGCAGGGCTTCTTCGGTAACGTTGACTTAGCGTTTGATGTGAGCGATGGCACTGATGTGGTTGCCGCAAACATCGACCTAAAAGTTGAGTTCGTCAACGATGCGCCAGAAGCGACGCCAATGTTGGCAGATGTCGACGAAGATGGTTCAATCCTCGTTACACAAGAAATGTTGTTGGAGAACGCGAGCGACCAAGATGGCGATGAGTTATTTGCAAGCGCGCTTGAAACTAACGATCCAAATGCCAGCATTGTAGACAATGGTGATGGCACGTACACAGTGACACCTTCAGAGAACTTCAATGGCGATATTGCATTCACTTATGAGGTGAGCGACGGTGAGCTGAGCACGTCTAATGATATGACATTGACCGTTAATCCGGTGAATGACATTCCAATTGTTGCTCCAGGAATGTACCACATCGAAGAGGATGGCAGCATCCTGTTCACTCAAGAAGATCTATTGAGTGCTGCAATTGATATTGATGGCGACGACCTAAGCGTTACCAGCATCAATTACTCTGGTGATGAAGGCACAGTAACCGACAACGGCGATGGCACGTTCAGCTTCGTTCCTGAAGAGCACTTCAGTGGTGATCTGCAGTTCAGCTTTACTGTGACAGACGGTACGGATGAAGTTGAACAAGACATTAATGTTCACATTGAAGCAGTTGCTGATGCGCCTGACTTAGTTATCACGGATGGTGATGGTGTTAACGTCGACGACCAGGCGATTTTGGTTGAGCCAGGCGGTATTGTTGAACTGAACATTGCTGCGGCACTTGTCGACCAAGACTTGTCTGAAACACTCACTGTTACAGTAGATGGTGTGCCAGAAGGTTCGGTTATTCAATACGATAACGAAGGCGTTCTGAATGACCAAGAGAACGGTATCATCAGTTACAACGACACTGAAATCACAGTAACGTTTGAAGGTGAGACGGCTGGCTACCAAAACGCTGCGGGTTACTACAAAGTAGACGAAGACGGCAACATCACAGGTGTTGAAGTTGTTTACGAAAACGCATCACAAGTTGGTGGTGGCGGCGACCTTGTTCCAGGGCAAGATCAATTCAGCTTCCAAGTCGAGGAAGGCGAAAGCTTTAACCTGTTCTTAATTCCAAACGGACATCAGCACAACGACTTTGATGCGATGCAAGACGGTCAGTACGAGTTCCGTGCTGAGGATGGTTCGCCTGCGAACATGGATACGGTTGATCCTCAACTTGTCTTTGTGGCTGCTGATGGAACCGAGACAGTGATTCAAGGCCAAAATGGTGACGCGATCTTCCATGGTGGTTCAAGCTCTCAGCTAAACCAAGATGGTATCGAACATACTCGTACTACGGTTAATGAAGACGGCGAGCTGGTTTACGGATTTGAAGATTTGTATGGCGGCGGTGATGCTGACTATTCTGACTTCAACTTCACAATCGATGTCGGTGAAGTGAACAGCCAAATCTACAGCGGTGAAGTAACGGTTGGCCCTGATGGTACGGTGAACTTACCAACAACGGCTATCGAAAATGCGTTACAAATCCAGTTACCAGAAGACTTCAATGAGCAGCTTGAAGTTCATGTAACCGCAACTGCGACAGAGTTATCGAATGATGATTCTGAAACGGTATCTCAAACCATCTACATTAACGCGACAGGCGCGCACATTGAGCACGCACCTGAAGCACTTCCGGTTTCTGCAACGGTTGAAGAAGATGGTTCAATCATCATTACGCAAGAAGACTTATTGGCTAATGCGCGTGATTTAGATGGCGATCAGTTGACGGCTCTGAATTTAGCAACCGATGATGAGAGCGTTACGATTACCGATAACGGTGATGGTACGTACACATTAACGCCAGATGCTGATTTCAATGGCGATGTGAGCTTTACGTTTGATGTGTCTGATGGTGATGATGTTGTCTCTACCAACCTTGAGTTAACAGTTTCACCAGTAAATGACGGTCCAGAAGCACAAGACCACGCATTCACAGTCGGCGAAGATGGCGTGTTAACGTTCAATGACCAAGACCTATTAACAGGTGCAACGGACATTGAAGGGGACGACCTAAGTGTTGAAGGTGTAACTTACACTGGCGCAGATGGTGTCCTAACCGATAATGGCGATGGCACCTACAGTTTCGCGCCGAATGAAAACTTCAATGGCGATGTGAACTTCTCGTTCAATGTATCAGATGGAACCGATACGGTAACCGCTAACATTGATGTGAGCGTGACGCCAGAGAATGATCCTCCGGTTGCGGGTAGTACGTCTTACACGGTTCATGAAGACAACTCTATTACAATCAGCAACGAACAACTGCTAGCGAACTCTTCGGATATCGAAGGCGAAGTCGCAATTGATAACGTGACTTACAGTGGTAGCGACGGTGTTCTGGAAATCAACGGTGACGGTACATACACCTTCTCGCCAAACGAGAACTTTAATGGCGAAGTTAGCCTAGATGTTGTCGTGACGGATGAAGATGGAGCGACTGAAGCAACAACGGCGGGTATTACTGTCCTTGAGGTGAACGATCCGCCAGTTGCTGGCCCTACGTCATACACCATCGATGAAGATTCAGTACTGACTTTCAATGAGTCTCAAGTTCTGTTGAACGCTTCTGATATTGAAGGTGATGTTGAGCTTGTTGAGATCAACTACGATGGCCCAGACGGTATCTTCTCAATCAATGGTGACGGTACATGTAGCTTCGCTCCGAATGAAAACTTCAACGGCCAAGTTCAATTGGATGTAACCATTCAAGATGAAGACGGCGCTCAAGTTGATACGTTTATTACGGTTGATGTATTACCAATCAACGATGTACCAGTATCAGGCGACCTTGCATACAGTGTTGAGGAAGACGGTTCGATTACCTTGAGCCAAGAGCAGCTTCTTTCTCAAGCGAGTGATGTAGATGGCGACGACCTTACTGTTTCTAACTTGATTGTTGATGGAGACGCGACGGTTGTTGCTAACGATGACGGCAGCTTTACCGTTACGCCAGATGCGAACTTCAATGGTGACATTGACCTAACGTTCGACATTAGCGATGGTACAGATACGCTGGTTGCGACGGCTGACCTAACCGTTAACCCAGTCAATGACCTTCCACAACCACAAGATCAAACGTTCAGCATCGGCGAAGACGGCATCTTGAACTTCACTGATGAAGACTTGCTGACAGGTGCGACTGACATTGATGGGGATGACCTGTCGGTTGAAGGCGTTACTTACACAGGTGCGGATGGTGTTCTTACTGATAATGGCGATGGAAGCTACAGCTTTGCGCCAAACGAAAACTTCAATGGTGATGTGAACTTCAGTTTTGATGTGTCAGATGGCACGGATACAGTTCAAGCCAACATTGATGTCAGCGTGACACCAGAGAACGATCCACCGGTTGCAGGTAGCACGTCTTACACCGTTCATGAAGACAACTCAATTACCATCAGTGACGAACAGTTACTTGCTAACTCTTCGGACATTGAAGGTGATGTGGCCGTCGATAGCGTGACTTACACTGGCGCTGACGGTGTCTTTGAAGACAATGGTGACGGTACTTATACCTTCTCACCAAACGAAAACTTCAACGGCGAAGTTAGCCTTGATGTTGTCGTTACCGATGAAGAGGGCGCAACTGAAGCGACCACCGCGGGTATTACTGTACTTGAGGTGAACGATCCACCAATCGCAGGCTCAACCAGCTACTCAGTCAACGAGGACGAAGTTATCACCATCAGTTCAGAGCAACTGTTGGCAAACGCTTCTGATATCGAAGGTGAAGTGGCGATTGATAGCGTTAACTACACAGGTTCAGACGGTATCTTTACCGACAATGGTGACGGAACATTCAGCTTCGCACCTAACGCTAACTTCGATGGCGACGTAAGCCTTGATGTTGTCGTTACTGATGAAGAAGGCGCAACCGTAGCGACCAACGCAAGCATTGATGTTCTGCCTGTTAACGATGCTCCGGTATCGGGCGACTTGGCGTACAGCGTGGACGAAGATGGTTCAATTACCTTGAGCCAAGAGCAATTACTTGCTCAAGCGAGCGATGTTGACGGCGATGACTTAACAGCGGCTAATCTAACTGTTGGTGGTGATGCGATAGTTACAGCAAACGATGATGGTAGTTTCACTATCACGCCAGATGCTAACTTCAATGGCGACATTGATTTGAACTTCGACATTACCGATGGTGATGCGACGCTTCAAGCAACGGCTGACCTAACGGTTAACCCAGTTAATGACTTGCCAACAGTCGGTGAGCCACAATTTGTGACTCAAGAAGACACCAGCTTTACCTTCACTGAAGAGCAACTGCTGCAAAATGCAGGCGACATTGATGGCGATAACTTATCGGTTGAAAATGTGGCTTCAGATAGCGGTACTTTGGTTGATAACGGCGACGGTACTTATACATTTGCACCGAATGAAAACTTCGACGGCAATGTGAATGTGACGTTCGACGTGAATGACGGTACCGCGACAGTACCAGCAGAAGCGACGATTGATGTTCAATCTGTGGTTGATATGCCAGAGCTGTCGATTGCTTCTGACCTAGTGATTGCTTCAGACAACTTCGAGTCTGGCTCAAACGGTTGGAATACAGGCACAGAAAGCTCTCAAGGCTTCGAGTCGGGTGACATGCTAGGTCGTATTGGTGGAACGGGCGGTGATGAAGCCGTCAGCAAAACTTACGACATTCCAAGTGATGTGAGCGAAGTTAATATCTCGTTTAGCTTCTACGAAATTGACTCTTGGGATGGTGAGTCGTTCCAAATCTTTGTTGGTGGCGAAGAGCTTACTTCGTTAGATAATTCTACGTTCCGTACTCAAGATGGCACAACAACGCTTTACGATTCAGAAGGAAATGAAGTCGGCGAAGTGGTTCACGGCGTATCGCAAGGTGAGGGCTTCAGTGGTTGGAATGACCAAGCACATCAAATCAACCTAACGGTACCAGTAGAAGACGGCCAACTTGAACTTGGCTTCGGTTCAACCCTGAATCAAAGCGTCGATGACGAGGCGTTTGGTATCGACAACATCGAAATCACAGTGTCTGACGCGGATTACCAAATCATTGGTACTGAAGACACACCTGTACCACTTGATATTGATGCAGCTCTAACAGATACCGATGGCTCAGAAAACCTTGCTATCTTGATTGAAGACGTGCCAGAAGGCAGCTCGCTTTCTGCAGGTACCGATAACGGTGATGGCATTTGGTCATTGCAACCAGGCGAGCTAGAAGGGCTAGAGTTTATCCCTTCAGGTGACTTCAATGGTGATGTGGTTCTAACTGTGAATGCAACATCAACAGATGTTGATACAGGTACAACCGCAACAGCTACGCAAGACGTGACGATTCACATCTCACCTGCGAACGATGCTCCAGAAGTTGACGGTGATATTAGTGCCGTTACAGCCGAAGATAACAGCATCACGCTAACTCAAGAGCAGTTGCTAGAGCACGCTGTCGACATTGATGGTGATGACCTATCAGCAATCAACCTAACCACCAATGATGAAAATGCGACCGTTCAAATGAACGACGATGGCAGTTTCACCATTACACCGAGTGAAAACTTCAACGGTAATATCGAATTTAGTTACGATGTCACCGATGGAGAGGACATGGTCGCTGCTGGCCTAGACTTGACGGTAACACCTGTCAATGATGCGCCAGAGCCACAAGATCAAGCATTCACTATTGGTGAAGATGGGGTTCTTAACTTCACTGACGCAGACCTGTTAACGGGTGCAACGGATGTTGAAGGTGACGACCTAACAGTCGAAGGTGTGACATACACTGGTGCTGATGGTGTGCTTACCGACAATGGTGACGGAAGCTACAGCTTTGCGCCAAACGAGAACTTCAATGGTGAATTCTCGATTAGCT
The DNA here is from genome assembly GCF_041439475.1 of Vibrio sp. 1S139. NCBI lineage: Bacteria > Pseudomonadati > Pseudomonadota > Gammaproteobacteria > Vibrionales > Vibrionaceae > Vibrio > Vibrio sp. 1S139. Next base: position 26,153 of record NZ_JBGOOD010000046.1, on the reverse strand, counting down.
ACAACGTAGACGATGGCAACGGTGGGGTTACTCCAGCGGAACTAGACGTGACTGTAACAGCAGTTAACGACCTTTCTGTAATTTACGACCACGACTACACCATTAATGAAGATGGTTCGCTGACCTTTACCGATGAACAGCTACTGACTGGTGCAACGGATATTGACGGCGATGATCTTTCTGTCGAGTCGGTTAACTACGAAGGTACAGACGGTGTGTTCACGGATAACGGCGACGGTACTTATACCTTTGCTCCAAACGAGAACTTCAATGGTAATGTCGACCTAACTTACGATGTGAGTGATGGTACAGATGTTGTATCGGCGAATATTGATGTTCAAGTGGTTCCAATCAACGACGTACCGGTAGCGGGTTCTACGACTTACAGTGTTGAAGAAGACGGCAGTATCACCCTAAGCGATGCACAACTTCTAGCGAATAGCTCGGATGTTGAAGGGGAAGTGTTTGTCAGCGATGTAAGCTACAGCGGCACTGATGGTGTATTCACTGATAATGGTGATGGTACTTACACCTTTGCTCCAAACGAAAACTTTAACGGTGACATCAGTCTTGATGTATCTGTTATGGATGAAGATGGCGCAACCGCTGAAACAACCGCAGGTATCGACGTCATTGCTGTTAATGACTTGCCGGTTGCAGGTTCAACGACCTACAGCGTTGACGAAGATAACGTGATTACCATCTCTGAAGCACAGCTTCTTGCGAACAGCTCAGACATTGAAGGTGATGTATCCGTTAGCGACGTTTCCTACTCAGGCGCAGACGGTATATTTACTGACAATGGTGATGGTACTTACAGCTTCGCACCAAATGAAAACTTCAACGGCAATGTCAGCCTAGATGTCACCGTTGCTGATGAAGAGGGTGCAACGGCTGAAACCACTGCGGGTATTGAAGTTATCGCGGTTAACGACGCGCCAGTGTCAGGTGACTTGGCTTACTCAGTGGATGAAGATGGTTCAATCACGCTAAGCCAAGAGCAACTGCTGGCTCAAGCATCGGATGTGGACGGCGATGATCTTACCGCGGCCAACCTAACCGCGGGTGATAGCGCTACCGTTACGGCAAACGATGATGGTTCATTTACTATTACACCGGATGCCGACTTTAATGGTGATATTGACCTAAGCTTCGACCTTTCTGATGGTACTGAAACGGTTGTGGCAACGGCCGACCTTACTGTGAATCCAGTGAATGACATCGCGGTTGTAGAAGATGTCGCTTACACCATTGAAGAAGATGGTTCACTTACCTTTACAGACGAGCAACTGCTAGCGGGTGCCTCTGATATTGATGGTGACGAACTTTCAGTTGCTGATGTGTCTTACACTGGCGCAGAAGGTGTGTTCACTGACAATGGCGATGGCACTTACACCTTTGCACCGAACGAGAACTTCAATGGTGACGTAAGTCTGGACTTCTCAGTATCTGATGGTACAGATACGGTTGACGCAAATATCGACGTAACGGTAACAGACGTTAACGATGCACCAGTCGCAGGCGCAACGTCTTACCAAATGAACGAAGATGGCACCATCACATTGAGCCCTGAGCAGTTGATTGCTAACAGCTCCGATGTGGACGGTGAAGTGTCGCTTGATAGCGTGAGCTACTCAGGTGCAGACGGTATATTGGTTCAAAATGAAGATGGTTCGGTAACGTTCGCACCAAACGAAAACTTTAACGGCGACATCAACCTTGATGTGACAGTTATTGATGACGACGGTGCAACGGCTCAGACTACTGCTGGTATTGAAGTCATTGCAGTTAACGACGCACCAGTGGCCGGAAACGTGGCTTACTCGGTTGATGAAGATGGTTCAATTACGCTATCTCAAGAGCAGTTGCTGGCTAACGCATCCGATGTTGATGGTGATGCACTGACCGCAAGCAACCTATCTGCAGGTGACAATGCGACTGTAACAGCGAACGAAGATGGTTCATTTACTATCACTCCGGATGCTGACTTCAACGGAGACATAGACCTAAGCTTCGATGTTTCAGATGGCCTTGAAACTGTTCAAGCTGGCGTCGACCTAACGGTTAACCCAGTCAATGACCTACCAACAGCAGAAGACCAAAACTTTACCGTTGAGGAAGATGGAACGCTAATCTTCACGGATGCAGACCTACTAGCAGGCGCTGCAGACATTGACGGCGATGACTTGTCTATCACGGATGTGTCTTACACGGGTGCAGAGGGTGTGTTCACTGACAACGGTGACGGCACTTATAGCTTTGCTCCGAACGAGAACTTCAATGGCGATGTAAACCTTGGCTTCACAGTGACTGATGGCACTGAGACAGTCGATGCCAATATTGGTGTGACGGTAACGGATGTTAACGATGCGCCGGTAGCGGGTTCTACGTCTTACCAAATGAACGAAGATGGCACCATCACAATCAGCCCTGAGCAGTTAATTGCTAATAGCTCTGACGTTGATGGTGAAGTGTCACTTGAAAGCGTGACTTACTCAGGCTCTGACGGCACCTTGGTTCAAAACGATAATGGGTCTGTGACCTTCACGCCAAACGAGAACTTTAATGGTGATATCAGCCTAGATGTGGTCGTGACCGATGATGACGGTGCAACGGCAACAACAACGGCAGGTATCGAAGTTCTGGCTGTGAACGATGGACCTGAATCTGAGGATGTGAAACTAACCACAGCCGAAGACAGCACCATTCTTATCACACAAGACATGTTGTTAGCTCAAGCTACCGACATCGATAACACCGCAGACGAGCTGTCGGCTTCTGGTCTACAAATCGACCCTAGCTTGGGTGAGTTGCTAGATAACGAAGATGGTACTTGGTCATTTGCACCAAACGAAAACTTCAATGGCGATGTGCCAATGACGTTTAACGTTAGCGATGGCCAAGAGACAATTTCAGTCGACGGCAACATCGATGTTACGCCAGTGAATGATGCACCTGAAGCGCCAATGATTGAGATGCAAGGCGAAGAAGATGTGGTCATGGTGATTGACCCGGCTTACATCGCGGATCAAGTGACAGACCTTGATGGCGACGAGATCAGCATTGAGAGCATCACAGTTCGAGCTCCAGCGAACGCGACCTTAACTCAGCAACCAGACGGCATGTATCACTTAGTGACTACTCAAGACTTCAATGGCTTAGTAGAACTCGGTTATCAAGCGACTGACGGTGAAGAAGTGGTTGATGGCTCGCTGAATGTGGATGTCATTCCGGTTAACGACGCACCATTCAACGTCGGCAACGCAATGATGACCACCAACGAAGATGGCGCGTTCACCTTCGATGCTGGCGACTTGATGAGCTTGTTCGGTGACATTGATACCGCAGACCTTGTTGTTTCTCGCATTATCACCGCAGACGGTGAAGATGGCGGAGAAGTTACAGACAACGGTGATGGTACTTGGACATTCACACCAACAGGCGACTTTGCGGGTGTTTCTGACCTACAAGTTGTCGTGAGTGACGGTGAGTTCGAAACGGTTCTCGATGTTCCTGTGTACGTACGTCCTGTCGCAGATGGCGCGGTTATTTCAACTGACCATGACGGTCCATTAGTCTTCGGCGAAGATGAAACGGGTCACTTGGGACTGAACGTTGGCCTAGTCGATGATTCAGAAACACTAAGTAACTTGGTGATGACAGGTTTCCCTGTTGGATTCGAGGTAACAGATGGTGTGAATACCGTGATGATCACCGAGCCGGGTCAATACATCGACCTGTTCGACTGGGATATCTCAAACATTCAAATGACGCCGCCTGAAGACTTCCATGGTGAGTTCTTCGTAACCGTAAGCGCAACAACGGTTGATTACGGAGATGAGCCGGAAGCGTTTGATGATGGTATCGATTCAGGTGATTTCGAAACTGTGGCGGGTGATTCCATCATCCTAACGGCGGACGACCTAATTGGTTTGGCTGAGAATGTGGATGCAGACAGCGATGATGAAGTGAAACTGGTTCATCTTGCCGACCGCAGCCAAGGTGAGATTGTCGATAATGGCGATGGCACTTGGACGTTCACACCAGCACCAGGCTTCACGGGCGAAGCAGACATTGCGTACGTAGTTGATAAAGATGGCGTGCTTCATGATGAGCAAACTGGCGTAGTCGTGAAAGAAGGTGACTCGCAAGGGAATGCAGCACCAGAAGTTAACAGCATCACAACGACGGAAATCGCAGCGGATGCCACCTTGTCGTTCACTGATGAAGACATGTTAGCGAATCTGAGCGATGCAGAAGGCGACAGCTTGAGCATTGAGTCAGTAAGCTTGATGGAAGGTCAGGGCGTAATTGAGAGCGATAACCAAGGTAACTATCAATTCACTCCTGCTGAAGACTACACCGGCGATGTTCAAGTTGGGTTTATCGCGACCGATGGCGAAAATCGCATCGAAAGCTTCTTCAATGTGGATATCCAAAGTGGCGATGAAGCAGCGGCGAGCGAAGGTTATACCTTAGCTGATGATGGTTCACTAACTATCACGGATGCACAGCTGGTGGATGAGTTAGGCGTCAGTGATTCTGCACAAGTTGTTGATGTTGCAGACGCGAACGATGCTGGCTTCTTTGCCGAATCAGGTGAAGGTGAGTGGACTTACTGGCCGAACGAAGACTTCGATGGCAATTTAGCGATGAATGTTGAAGTTAACGACGGCGGTGAAGTATCAAGTCACAGCTTAAGCATCCAAGTTGAAGATGATTCAGTACAAAGTGATGAACCACAAGTCCAAGCTGCTCAAGCAACAGAAGAGCAACAAGTGGAAGTGGCTCAACAAGCTGATGACCAAGCTCAAGATGCTGAAACTGAAGACAGCGCAGCAGATGTAACTGCGGCGCCGGGCGATACTATCTCTATCTCGATTCCAGATGAGGTGAGTGGTAACGAATCGGTTGATTACGCTGATATGTCTGGCTTACCTGAGGGCGCTACTGTAAGTAACGCACTGGATAACGGTGATGGTAGCTTCACAATCAGTGGCAACTTAGAGCAGCCTGTATCTGTTGAACTTCCAGAAGGTTATGAAGGTACTAGCGAGATCCAATTCCAAGGTTACGACGAATTGGGTAGTTCAATAGACGGTGCTAGCGGTTCTGTTGAGGTTGAGGTCGATGATCAATACACCATGCAAGGTTCTACTCAAGAGCAGCAACCAGACATGGCGGGTATGGAATCTGGAGGCAGCGACTGGACAAGTTCAGGTGGTCAAGATCAAGGTGTTGACTTCACGGATGACTCTGGAAGCTTTGATTCAGAGTCTCAAACTGGAACCGATCAAGGCAACGACTTCGACCAAAGCTCGATTTAATCGAGAGGGCTTGGTTTTAGTCTGAACCGACATTTAGTCTAAACCGACAAGTAGATAGGGCAGCGTAAAGTTGCCCTCATTAAAGCCATGTAGAGTTATTGATACATGGCTTTTTTTTATTTATTTTTTTGTTTCGCTAAATAAACTTGAGAACAGGTAAATATGTCCTTAATTATTAGAAGGGTCCGTTAGACAGGAGGGACGACATGTATCGTTATGTCAGTTCACCGCAAGCGTCGAAGTACATAGTGCCACCGCCTCAACATCGAGAGTTGTCGAGTGTGGATGTGCCTGAGTCTGAATTAGAGATGCGAGAAATATTGAATAATTGGTTTGCTGATGGTTTAGCGCCCATTATTGAAAGTGACGATGACTACATCTTTGCGAGCGATCACGTTCGATTTGAAAAGCTTAGCCGCACCGTTGGGATGTTGTTGAGAAACAAAGATTATTATTTTGCGGCTAAACGGATTTTATCAGTGTGGGAACAAGATTGTCTTGAAACCACTTATATCAATTATCTCATTTTGCGCAGTGAGCGAGTCACTTCTTTAAGGTAAGTTAATGGTGTGGCATTTGTCATTTGTCATTTGTCATTTTTCATTAGGCATTTTTCATTAGGCATTAGGGATTAGCGACTTAGGGTTCGTGTGCTTACGATCTTTTTATTTTTCTAACGAATCAGCAAACAAAAAGGGCAAGCTTGGAGGCTCACCCTAAAGGTCTTTGTTTTGGCTTAACGTTATTTTCAACTAATTCTCAACTGGGTTACGACTTACACCCAACCATCAAATTTGAGTCGTTTTTGAATTCTTTCGACCGCTTCTTTCTGCATTTGTCTAACACGTTCATTAGAAACATTCACATCCAACATTTGTCCGACCTCAGACAGCGTTTTCACCTTGTTATCAAAGAAACCAAAACGGTGGATGAGCACCTTTTGTAATTTTGGAGGAAGTGTATAGATGATTTGTTCTAGAGCTTGGGTAAAGGATTGATCCTCACAATCTTGTTGAGGGTCTGGGATATATTCACTTTCGCATTGATCAAGCACCATAGGCGCATGGCTAGTTCCAACCGTTGTCGTCACGTCAATAAACCCGCTTAACGCCACCAGTTGATCGACGCGTTCGGCCTTTACACCTGAACTGTCTGATAGCTCAGAAATTGAAACCTCTTTACTCATTTTTTTGCTTGCATCGAGCTTTTTTGAGGCGAGGCTGTTTATTTCTTTACACACGTGGGCTGGCAATCGAACGGTTCGACCCGTGTTCATGAGTGCGGCTTCAATGTTTTCGCGGATCCACCAAACAGCATAGGTTGAAAAACGATAGCCTGGTTCTGGATCGTATTTGTCGATGGCCTTAATCAAGCCAATGTTGCCTTCCTCGATCAGGTCGAGCAGGGTGAAATTATTGCCTTTACGTTTTAGGTAACTCTTTGCGATTTTCACAACAAGGCGCAGGTTTGATTCGATCATTACATCACGCGCTTTTTTCTCACCCGCGCGATTCAATTTTGCGTAATACACCTCATCTTCACGCGACAGCAGATCAATGCCAACAATATCTTTCAGATAATGAGCATAAGGGTCTGCACTGGTAGAAAATGATTCGGTAATGGGTGTTTCATCCGTGAGCCCCTGAAACGCAGCAAAACTATCGTTGTTCATTTCCTTGTCCTTATCTAGCCGACTGAACGTTTTAGTTTTTTTATTATGCCACCAAGTGATTAACGCTTGGTTTCATTAGAGTGTAGATAACAATTTCTTCTTTACCAATAAATAAAATGCAATTTCGTATGTTTATGTCACAAAAAGATCTACAAATATTTAACTATTTTGCATCTCATCAAGTGTGTTGGTTTTTCGTTTAAAACATTAAGACGGATAGTTTATAAAGCATGTGTTATACATCGGTTTATCTAGATAAATGACGTGAATTTATAGGTGTGGGTTAGAACTATAATTGAGAGGAGAAATGATGAGAAAAATGTTAAGAGTCGAGGTTCAATGTTTCCAAGCACCTCAACTCTTTTAGCTGTGTCGGCTGTTAAGTATCGCCATGCACGTTTTAATTCTATCGACTAATAAGTGCTAAGAACCTCATCGATTTGCTGATTAATGATCTTCATTTCGCTGTAGATAACCGAAAGATCATCATCTTGCGGCGCAAGCTTATTGAGTGTGTTTTGTTCTACTCTTTCCAATGCAACTGTGGCCGTTTCTTCACCAAAGCTGGCTAAAATGCCTTTTAAGGTGTGCACGGTAAAATGAAGCTTGCCCCAATCTTGTTGTTGAACCAACTCTTCGATCTCTTGTAGCGAATTGCCATGGTCTTCTTGATATGTAGACAAAACGGCGTAAATGACGTCTCTGTCATTGTCTAAATAGGCGTTTAAAGCATCAAAGTCTAGCATGTGGACTCCTGTCGGCTGAATGTTGAAAATGGGCTAGGCGGCTTAGTGGAAAAACCATACCTTGATGAATCACTAATCCATTGATTCCATTTTGGAGGAAGTTCTAACTGTAAGATTTCTTCTAGATAGTCGTCGCTAAGTTTCTCATCTATATGAGCTTTATTGACGGCGTATATATAGTCAAGTTTGGCGGCAACTGAATATGGGTAACTGTGAATGTAGTCCTTTATTTCTTGGATCGAACCCAAATTTTCAATGTTTATACACGTTGAAGGGTCGACATTTTTGGACTCAAGTTGGTGATTTATGGCTTCTCCACGAGATTTGAGACATTCCACTGTTAAATGATAAAGAGAGTACTCACCAAAGTGGGCGAGCATGGGTAATAACTGAGTGAGCAAATAAGTCGGTTGGCTGTGGAAATTGTTCGCTAACAGTGTCGAAGCTCTAATCACTTTTTTGTGGGCAATCTGAGGGCTATTTTCGATGAGCAATATGCTGCTCTGAAATAGGGCAAGGCTGGCCAAAACTTGCTGCTGTTGTTTTACCGGAAGTTTCAGGTTTACCAACTCGGTGAATTGGTTGGCGTGCTCAAGCAAAATACGTTTGTACTTTAGTTGCGTCTCGCGCTGATACGTTGCTTTTAAGGAATTAAAGTGCGCACCAATGGAATGGATGACATCAATGTCAGCAGCTGAAATGTGGGTTGCATACATCTCACCTAACTTTATGATCATATGTGTGTTATCTGCGTTCTCAGCTAAGTCGATGGCCCTGATTGCACGATGGCTGATGCTGGGAGTCATCTCAAATGCACGAATCGCTAATTTAAGAGCAGGCAGCAGCATTTTATGTTTTTCATAGATACAGCTTAAGCAGTCAATCACGCTCAATGAGAGTGGCTGTGCTATTAGAAAATTGTGGAGCTTATCTATGGCTAAATTTGGCTTGCCTAAGCTGTCGAGAATCAGCGCCTCAGCCACCAATTTGGTTGGGTGCATGTTGGTTTTGGAGTTGTTAATGACGCTAGAGAGTAACTGCCATTTCTTACCTGCAATTAAATGTTCAATCAATGTCGCTTCGAACTGAACGCTAGTACCATTAGGGGAGATCGCCAAAGCTTGAGCTAATCTCTCTTGACTGGCAATGGGATACAAATCATTCAGTTGGGTGAGTTTCTTTGAAACGGACACGGCACTTTGGATCTTTTTACCCAACGTTTGAGTATTAATCGGTTTAGAAACGAAGTGGTGTGCTTCACCTGAAAGGGCGGTTAATACTGTTTCCTGACGCATATCCCCAGAGAGCAAGATTGTCGCCACAGTATGATCGATGAGGCGGTTTCGATACAGAATGCCCAACAGCTCAAAGCCAGTAAAAGACTGTTCTAAGTGGTAGTCAATGAGGAGTACATGAAAAGAGTGTGTCTCGACCGCTTTAATGGCTTTTCGATAGTCGGTCGCAATAAAAATACAGTCGCGCGAAACTCCCAAACTAGCCAGTTGCTGCTTAATAAGTATTGTTGCGCTTTTAGAGTCGTCGACGATCAAAATTCGAAGGTCTGTTGGTAAGGTCAAATCCATTTTCCTTAATACCAAATGTTATTTTTTAATTTAGGTGTCAAGTTGCACATTGTCAAGGTGCCTATATCACATACAAACACTCAATAAACTATTGGTAATTAAAGAGTATTAGATAACATTTATGAAAGCCTTCAAACGCAGGTGACTTTTACCTGATTTTAGTGGGGTTATACGTGTTTTAGAAATAAAAAAGAGGCAAGCCGATAAGCTCACCTCTCTGTTTTATTGTTCGAGTTTTTATTCGAAATGTTGTTCTTTGCTTGAAGTTTTATTTACCGAAACTCTAGCGTTAATCACGCATGTTTAGAATCAATACTGCCGCTAGAGCCAAGAACGCCGTCATCATTAAGAACACATCGTTGTAAGCCATGATGGCTGCTTCACGTTGCATTGTGCCGAGCAAACTTGCTTGTGCTTGTTGCATCGCAGTTGCGGCATCACTTCCTGACTGAATGAAAAACGCTTGTTGTTGCTGAAGCGTCTGCCAACCAAGTTGACTCACTGAAGGTAGCGACTCCTTGATGTGTGCTAAGTGCTCACGGGTTTTGTTTTCCAATAGCGTAGCGATAATCGCGATGCTGAAAGCGCCCCCTAAGTTCCGCATTACGTTGGTTAACGTTGATGCGTCTGGCGTGTCCATTTTGCTGATGTTCTTCATGGCAACCAAAGACAGCGGAACCATGATGAACGGACTACCAATAGCACGCAGAACCATAGATAAAATCAGCTGTTGCCCGCCAAAATCGATTGTCATGTGTGTATTTACGTAACAACTAAAACCGAACATCGCGAAGCCAAAGGTAACCAAGTACTTAGGCTTAATGATCTGTGTTAGCTTTGGCACAATTGGGAATATCAGAAGCTGTGGGAAACCCATCCACATTAGCACTTCACCAATTTCCATCGCGTTATATTGCTGAATTTGAGTGAGATACATCGGTAGAACATAGATAGAGCCGAGCAATGCCATTCCTAGAATCAAATAGGCGATACAAGACATCGCAAATTGCCCATCCCGCAATAGCCGCAGGTTAACCAATGGCTTCTTGTGTTGGAGTTCGTTTATCACGAAGTAAACCAAACTCACCGCCGACACGATACTCAAGCCAATAATAAAGCTCGAACTGAACCACTCTTCACGGTTACCTTCTTCTAACACCACTTCCAAACAACCTAGCCCTAATGCCATGGTGGCGATACCAAACCAATCGGCTTTTTTCAGCGTGCCAAGGTCGAGCTTTTCATCGTCCAAGCCATATCGGATCATGGTGATCACAAGCAAAGCTGGCGGAATATTGATGTAGAAAATATAGTGCCACGAGAAGTTCTCCGTCAGCCAGCCACCAAAGGTAGGGCCAATCGATGGAGCAAAGGTCGCGGTTACACCAAACAGTGCCATACCCACAGCACGCTTGTTGACCGGCAATAACTGAATCACCAGCGAGAAAGCAAGCGGGATTAGAGCACCACCACTGAAGCCTTGCATCGCGCGGAAAACGATCATCGAGGTCATGTTCCAAGAGAACGAACACAACAAAGATGAAATGGTGAAAATGGCTGTCGTCCACGTGATATAACGGCGTTTACCGAGCGCTTTAGAAAGCCAACCACTGAGTGGGATAGCGATCATCTCTGCGACTAGGTAAGACGTAGAGATCCACGAGCTTTCATCCAAGGTGGCTGATAGCGCACCTTGAATATCTTTGAGAGACGAGTTGGTGATCTGAATATCCAAGATCGCCATAAACGCGCCAATCAAGCCGCCAAATAGGGCGATCCAATGGCGTCTCGAAACCTCGTCATCATCATTTGTTTGGGTGACAACACCAGCGTTACTCATGGTCTAGCCTCGTTTATCGATGGTCGCTACCACAGACAAACCAGGAAGCAGTCGACCTTTCAACTCTTGCTGATCTGGAATAGTAATTTTAACCGGTACACGTTGAACGATTTTAGTGAAGTTACCGGTCGCGTTTTCTGGTGGTAGGAGCGCAAATTTAGCGCCAGTCGCAGGGGAGAAACTGTCTACCACACCTTCAAGAGGCTGCCCCGGGAACGCATCCAGCTCTACTTCAACCGTCTGACCTTTGTGAATACCACTTAGCTGTGTCTCTTTGAAGTTGGCTTCAATCCACACTTGGTTGTTTGGTACCAAGCTCATCAGTGGTGCGCCTGCTTGAATCAGCAAGCCTTCACGTACGCTGCGTTTACCAATCACGCCATCTGCTGGCGCGTAAACTTTGGTGTAATCAAGGTTAAGCTGTGCTTGATCTCTCTGGGCTTGAGCTTCGGTCACGGATGCATTTGCTTGCTCAATCTCACTAGCGATAACGGTTAATTGGTCATTGGTTGCAACGAGGTTTGCTTTTGCTTCTTCTAAATCTGCCTGAGTTACTTTTTGTTGTGCAACCATGCTATCGACTTCATCTTGAGACGCGTAGTTACGCTTTAGTAAGCTACGAGAACGTACCACTTGTTGAATCGCGCGTTCGTATTCAACTTGTGCAGAATCAACGCGGCTTTCTGCTTGATTGATCTTGCTACGTTGTAACGTTTGTTGTGCCACTAGATTTTTGACGTCTGATTGCACGACGCTTAAATGGGCGTTTGCTTGAGCGAGTGCTGACTGGTAATCACGGTCATCGATTTGAACCAGCAAATCACCTTCTTTAACCGATTGGTTATCACTCACATAAGACTTAACAATATAGCCAGAGATCTTAGGGCTAATATTCGTGATGTCGCCTTGTAGGTAGGCATTGTCGGTAGATTCAAAGTACTGGCCATAGCCGTACCAGTATCCAGCACCGGCTAAACCCAATGACAGCATGATCGCAGTAGCAATAAGCGGAGCTTTTTTACGTTTTTTTGTGCTTACTGTTTGCGAAGCGTTGTTGTTCTCTGTCATTTTTTCTTTCTCATTTTGTTTTTATTTAGATGTAACGAATTGTAAATGAATTCGATTGATTGATAAGATAGGAAAAAAGGGAAACACTGTTGCAAAAATCTAACTAATGGCGCTCTGGGAGAAGTACGATGGACTTAAATGCTGTGACTGTTTTTACACAAGTTGTTGATTGTGGGAGTTTCACGCACGCAGCTGAAGCATTGAACATGACCAAGTCGACCGTCAGCCGAAAGCTAGACGAGCTGGAACAGCATCTAGGTGTGAGGTTGATCACTCGTTCGACACGAAGTTTAGTCTTAACGAGAGGGTGAGCGCTTTTATCAGTCGAGCATGCAGATGCAAGAGATCATGAACCAAGCTGAGCTAGAGGTTTCAGCCAATCAGGATTTGATCCGAGGGCAGTTAAATGTTGTGTTGCCTGTCGAATTGGGGCATCAAGTATTAGCTAAATACATCCACAGCTTCCTAAAAGAGCACCCAAACGTGACTTTGAACTTAGAACTGTCGAATCGAGAAGTCGACATCATTGCGGAGGGGATCGATCTTTACGCACAAATTGGTGAGCTAGTGGACTCGAGCTTGGTTTCTCGCTACCTCACAACATCAAAGCGTGTATTGGCAGCCAGCCCTGAGTATTTAGAGCAGTTCGATGACGTCTCTTCACCCGATGATCTTGAACCGCCATTCAGAATGATTGAGGTGGTGAACAAGGCCGCGCGTCTACCCAAGTGGCATTTACAATTAGAAGGCGGAGAGTCGATTTTGATCGATCTACCGTGTCAGTTGCGGGTGAATACCATCACGGCATGCCTAACAGCGTGTGTGGATGGGCTCGGCTTGGCGGTGCTTCCTGAATTCATTTGTCGGGAACACTTTAAGACAGGTAAGCTGATTCGTCTGTTAACTGAATATGAGATGCCAGAAGTTTCAGTAAGCCTAGTGTATGCAGACAGGCAGTTGATGCCGAAACGTAAAAAGGTCTTTATCGACTATCTACTGACTGCCTTTCAAAATAGGAAGCAAAAGTAACGGGGAAAACCTTAGCGGTTAAGTGCTTAGGCTTCCTATTATTCGTTATTGTCTAAACCGTATCGAAGCTAACTATGATCGGGCTGCCAGTCGACGACTTGCCCATTCGCCAATATAGCTTTGACCGATAGGGCAGCAATATCGACACCGTTGTAACGAAATGCCTTGTTAGAAAAGTTAGCAATGATCTTACTCCCGTCACTGAACTCAGTTTGTTGAACATCGCCGCTCTTATCTAACCATTCGGAATCGACTAACTGTTTATCCCATAACTGTTCGTGCATTGGTTCAAAGCCATCTTGATAGTGTTTGAGTGCTTTGATTCTCTGGCTTGAACTTGATAAAGCTTCATCTCTGGTCAAGTGAACCATCGGTGGTGTGTTGTACAGCATGGCGGTTAAGTCACGTTCTGCTTGTACATTAGTGAACTTAAGGCTGTCTGAATGCCAATGGTGCGTATTGATTGCTTCATCATGGAAAACGGCTTGGTAAAGTGGAATTCGATATTGTGGCGAAAATAGTAGCGACTTGTAGGGCTCTTTAACCTCGGCCGGCTTAAAGAAGAAGTCGGGCTTGTGGTCTGGGTACCAACGACCTAAGTAATAGGGAGATTGGCGGTTCTCTTTCATGTCTTTGTCTGTCCAACCAAAACCAACCGTTTCTAAGCCGTGTGAAAACGCGATGCCTTTTGTTGTTAGGCTGTTGCCGTCTTCAGAGCCTAATACTAACGAAGGTTGCTCGCTAAGCCACTTCATTCGGTTGTTGAACGCAGAAAGCATGTCTGATTCGTCGTTTGTATTGCCATTACTGTCTATAGAGACGCGGTAATCTTCACGTGCCATGGCGGTTGCATCAACATCTAAGAACAAGCTGTTGAAGTTGCCGAATCTCATAATGTCTTGAGCACGCTGTTTTACGTATTCTAAATGGCAGTTCGGGTTTAAGTAAAAGCCGTTTCCACGAAATCCTTTTTTCAAACTCCCATCCGCTAGTTCAATCGCACAACTTTGACGCATCGGCTCTGGTAATTGAGCGGTTAGCCAGTTGTCATTGAGCTTCGCAGGAATTGCGGTGTTGTAGGAATCGTAAGTACCGACCAGATATCCGGACTGTTTTGCCAGACCCACAGCGTTAGGTTGATAGAATGCTGGCATCCAATTGTCGAATCCTAGCCACAGTTTTTTTAAACCTGCCTTATTTAGATTAGCGACCATGTCTGAAGACAACGCTTGTCCCCAAGTATCTGACGAGTTTAGGTACGGGGAAGCGTGCTTTAGCAACCAGTTCTTCTTATCCTGTGCTGCTTTGTATTGCGCTTTAATCGTGTTGTCTTCGAGTGTCGGATTACCAACAGGATATAACACCTGCAATGACTGGATAATAGAGTCCAACAATAGTTGTTTGTGGTACTGACTGAACCAATCTTTCCCCTTGGAGAGTGACGATAGCTCTCTTTTCGCTTCCGCAGAAACGCTTAGTTTAGAGCCCTCTAGATACCATGTTTTCAATCCCCACCAGTCACTCACATCTTGGATGCTTAATGGGTCTTTGCCAAATAGGTAAACGTGGCTCGCGCCGATCAACTTAGTCACATCTGGGTTGCGCTTTTGCTTTGCTACAAGCGTATCAGACTGGTCATTATTGATGCGCCAATCTCGGTATTGTTTGGCACCATCTAACCACGAGTCTCCGAGGGTGATACGAACAAGAAAAGGTTGTGACTGATTGAGCATCGTAAATTGGTGTGCTGCCTTCATATCAATTTTGGTTTTTGTATTTGAGGAAGCATTAGAGGATGCATCTGAAAAGAGCAGTTGATTGTTGGTTGCATTAACCATTTGATAGCTAATGAAATGATTGTTTTGCTGTACTGTCCAAAAAGGCATCTTCAAGTCTTGAGTAGTGTTACTTCCAGAATGGTTACCGACGAGATAACTTGCCCAAAGCTTGTTGTCAGTAGGCACGCGCATACCTTCACTAAACGGAAGAAATAGTGTCTGAGTTTGTTGTTCGGCAAGATCAAACCACGCCAATTCGATGGGTTTGTTTCGTTTCACCTGTATATTTGAAGGTAAGCTGAACTGAAAAGTGAGCTGGTCTTGATTAAGCTCTGCCTTAACGTTTATTCCACTGGGTACTAAGGTCCAAGTGGCGATTTTTGCTGAGTCAGCTTTATCGGAAAAGCCAATGACCAGATTGGTCGCTTTCTGTGGTTGGCTATCAACGGTGAGAGCAGCACTGTTAACGCTTAAGCCGTTCCAATCGACCTCTAAAGTATTCGATGAGGTAGCGACGGTATTGTTGTTACTGGTGAGCGTTATTTGGCTCGCTTGTGCGTTGGATGAAAACAGACAAGCTGTTGTTAAAGCCACAATGGCAAAATTAGAAAGATTGAGTGGGTGACGTACGCTGAGCATATTTAGATTCCGTAAAGGGTAACTACGGTTATTACACCTAAGTAGCGCTAGTGCTTTGTCACCTATATGTCTCTATTTTCTGTTTGGCTTTAGTGGTTTTCCATTAGAAAGGCACGGCGACGCGCTGCACATATTGGACTTCAATAGCGCCTTGGTATTCAAACATTTCAACCGAAGCACTCAAGTGCTTGGCTTTGGTTCCAAGTGGACTTTCTGTGGGAACGGGTGCTTGCGCTGTTTTGATTGGCACTTTGTAACCCAGCAGGTTGTAGTTTTCATCAAACCATTGCCAACTCACGTTAGCGTCGGGGCAGTTGTCGATCACCTTTGGAGGCGAGAGCACGATATGTGGTTCGCTGAGTTTACTTTCGAGCGTCAGCCATCGATTACTGTTATTTAAAGCGACAATAATAGGGTAGTGATTTGAACCTATCTTTAGTTGATAAACACCAGATTCGGGTTTGATGAACATTTCATTGGTTTCAATCTCTTGATACTCATTATTGGAAGCGAGTTGTCCATCGAGAAGGACTTTACCTTTAGGCGATACCAAAGAAAGAGTTTGAGTTTCTGAGCCTTTGCTGAGTTGCTCGGCAGAGACTTTGATTTGATAACCGTGCGACGACAGGCCATAGCGTCGAATGAAGCTGACTTGGATGTGGTGTTTTGGCTCAGCACTTTGTTTGAGTAAGGTTCCACATTGAGTCTGGCTCAGGATCTCTTGTTTGACTGGCAGCCAAAGCTCACTATCGAGTGATTTGTGATCGAGTGCGATTTGCAGCTCTTGCCACGCAACTTGAGGTTGGTCATCAAGTAGAGATTGATAGGTGTGCTGCAATGGCGTGTCGGTAAACCATGCCGCATGACTTGCGAGCGGCAATGTGTAGATCAGTGCGGTTAACGAAGTAACTTTCATTATGATTCCCCGGCCAAGCGGTAATCAACGCCACGATGTGTTTCTATATTCAATGTTGGCAGCTTCTGGCGTAAGCGCAGTATGTGATTATCAATAGTTCGGGTACTAGGAAAAGCCTGATATCCCCAAATCTTATTGAGTAATTCATCTCGGTGAAACACACGACTTTGGTTCTGAACAAACAGTACCAATAGCTGAAACGCTTTAGGTTTTAGTGTTACAGGGCTTTCATCCAGATAAGCGATCCGTTCCGACAAGTTGATTTGGATATTTGCGTAAGTTAAGAGGCTCACACCTAACGGACGTAGCTGGGTAATGACTCGAGCGAGTAATTCGTCGTTCGAAAATGGTTTAGTCACATAGTCTTTGGCACCCGCCATTAAACCTTCAACACGTTGTTGAACTTCTACTTTAGCGGTCAACACAATCACAGGCAGCGCTTTGAGGAGCAACCAGTTTGGAAGGTGTTGCAAGCTGTCCCCATCTTCAAGCTGTCGATCCAGTATCACAAGATCGGCTCGAAACCATTTCTTACTGGCATTCTCTGAATCCTTCGCCCAAAGGCATTGGTAACCATTGGATTCAAAGAAGCTGACGAGGCCTTGTCCAAGCAGTTGGTCGTCTTCAATCAGCAGTAGGGTGTTCATAAGCAATTTCCAAAATACATCGGGTTGGGTTACGAAGAATAATGAGGCGGCCATTCGCTTGCTTCATCAAGTGCTCGACAATAGTCAGGCCAATGCCCATGTTATCCAGTTCGTGCGTTTCACTTGGCGTGACACCAGACATGAGCCGTTGTATCGGTGAAGGGAAGTGCCCCTCGTCTTGTACCTCAATCGTCAGCTTGTCACCGAGTTCGACCTTTACCAAAACCTCACCTTTACCATGTTGTTTGGCATTCTTGATTAGATTATCCAAGCAGATGGTTAGCCAGTAATAGGGAAGGTTCAGTTCAACTTCACGCGCTTCACATTGATAAGAAATATTGTGCTTTTCACAGACATGATCGAGCCACTCTTCTAATGAAGCGTTTTGCTTCAACAAAGGCTCTGACTGATCCGAACTTAGGTACACTTTGCTGTTTTCGGTGAGCTGAGAAAGCCTTTGATAGTCAGATATTAAACGCCAAACCGCACTTTGAGTTTCATCAGAAAAGTCATCGTAGCGATTTCTAAACATTTCGACGGTTAAGCCTAGGCTAGTAATAGGCGTGCGCAGTTCATGAGTAAGAAGCTGTAAAACGAACTGCCTCTCTTTTCGTTGTTTTGTTCTTAGGTATAAGACTCTAGCGAGCCCGGAAAGCAACGTTAGCAGCAATGTAAAGATCAACGTTTTCATGATCAGATTGTCATTGCTAGGCTCGTTTAAGCACACGTTACTGTAACGAAAAGTACAGGTTTCACCTGCCAAAGATACCTCTTGTTGCTCTGCGATAGGTTGCCAAACATCTAAGGGAATAGCTTTCCAGCCTTGTTCGCCACTTAACCAAAGCACATCATCTTGTTGCCAAGCGCGGTATCCATTGAGCAGTGCTTCTCTGCCTTGTGCACTTAGGCTTTCTAGTTTGTTATATAAAGGGTGCTGAGGGTTGGTAAGACTCAAAAATGGGCGTATCTGCTCGGTCACATCTGGGTAAGCGGCTAAATAACGACCAGCAAAGCTGCCACCGGCAGGGTGACGTTTGGAGTGTGCTGCAAACCAAATCGAATCCAATGTTTGTTGCTGACACAGAGCGAGCTCGAACTCGATGGCTTCATGTAATGAAGGGTTACTGCTTTCAATCGCTTGGCAGTGATCTTGTATTGACGCTAACGCTGCGATGTCGTCCCAACTGAATTGGTTGAAATCAGGATAGCGGCTATTTTCATGGAGCAGAACTTTCGGATACTGAGCCAACTCTTGTTGAGATACTAAGAGTGGGGATGATTGCCAGCTCAGTTGATACAGAGTTTGCCACTTATCTTGCAAACTTTGGGCATTGACTAGGGTTGGGAGCCAAAAGATCAAGCAAAGAGCTAATGTAAACCTGCGCATCCAATCATTCTCGTTAAAAGTCGTGGGGCGAGTCTAAAGAGTTTTGGGCGCGATTTGTAACCTGAATGTCAACAAGTGTTCTTTTAACAACAAATTGTCGAGTGGGTCATGCTTTTAAATAATAAAGTACAAATACAGTAAGTATCATTTATTTGAAATAAAATAGATAATTGTGTACTTACTGTCATTATTGGGCGAAATGAGGGGACTATACTGGGCTCATACCTAATAAGAGGAACCATCATGAAACTCATCATCAAATCAGTATTGGCAATCAGTATTTTGGCTACAGGCTCTGCTCATGCGTTCGAATTAACCAGCAACGATATTCAAGAAGGTCACCCAATGGCAAAGACTTTTGAATACTCTAGTTGGGGTTGTGACGGCGATAATCAATCACCACAATTGATGTGGAAAGATGCACCAGCAGGTACCAAAAGCTTTGCTATCACAGCTTATGATCCAGATGCACCGACTGAAAGTGGCTTCTGGCATTGGGTTGCGTTTGATATCCCTGCAACTGTGAACGAGCTACCTCGCGGTGTCGACATCTCTAAAGTCGGTGGCAAAGAAGGTCGCATTGATTACGGTACAGTTGGCTACGGTGGCGTTTGTCCTCCAGAAAAAGATGGTATGCACCGTTACCAGTTCACGGTTTGGGCATTACCAACGGACAAACTTAACCTCGACGAAAATACGCCGTCGGCTGTGGTTGGATTTACGTTGAACAGCATGGCTTTAGACAAAGCTAAACTGACCGCAACTTATACACGTTAATAGCTTATGTACGTTAAAGCTTATACACGTTAATAGCTTATGTACGTTAAAGCTTATACACGTACATAATAAGTAAACAAGGGGATGAGATGAATCATCAATATCAAGTGACGATCTTTCGTGCAGAGCAGTTACAAAAACTGCGTAATGTGAGGATTCTATCCCCTAGTATCATTCAGATTATTACAGGCAGTAAGCGCCTGTTTTGGAAAGATTCAGCGGCAGAGCTCTCACATTCTGAGCTGTTGTTGTGTGAGGCATCAGCTTCACTAAGTTTTGAGAACATGCCCCACAAAGGGCGCTTCTTGTCGCGAGTGTTCAGCTTTCAATTCCAACCTTCTCAGGCGATGCTTGATTTAAGTGAGGAACGGTCGAATGATCTGGGACTGCCTACAGTAAAAGCGGATCGAAACTTACAAGACTCACTCAATGCTCTGTTCTCTTTTGATACACAGAGCATGAGCAAAGAGACTCAACAGTTTTGGTTGCAGGGCTTGTACCAGCAATTAGCTGAAAAAGGGGTGATGCATCTATTGTTTGTCAGTGCCAACGTCTCGTTTAGCCAAAAGCTCAGCCATTACCTTTCACATTCACCAGATGAGAAACATCCATTAGAGTCGGTGGCGGAGCGTTTTGCGATGAGCCGAGCGACGCTGATTCGAAAACTCAAACTGGAAGGTATGCAATATCGTGAGGTATTAGCTGAAGTTCGCTTGAGTCACGCGCTTTATCTGATGCAAAACGGACAACAGAACGTGGCGATGTTGGCTCAGTCTTGCGGTTACCAATCGGAAGGGCGTTTTAGTCAGCGCTTTAAAGGCAAGTTTGGTTTGTCGCCAAGTGAATACATCAAAACCGTCGTCAGCCATAGAGTCGCGAGCAAATAAAGTCGCGACGCCATAATCATTCTGTTTGGCCTAAACGCTTACTTTCTTATCTCGTGCTGCCAATGCCGCGAAAATCGTACACGCAAAGGCAACAGATGCGATCAGCAGAATCGGCACACTCCAAGAATCTGTCTGGGCATGAAGCTTACCCACCAGCGTTGGACCAGTGGCTGCCAACGCATAACCGATTCCCTGAGCCATACCCGACAATGATGCGGCTTGGCTGCTATTCGATGTACGCAAGCCAACAAAAGAGAGCGCGATAATAAACGTCGAGCAGTTGGCTAATCCGAACAGTCCCACCCAAAAAATCGCAAACTCAGGCAAATACAGAAGACCAATCAATCCAATAAATACACTCGATGCACACAGAGTGATGAGCCATTGTTGATTGTCACTTTTGGCTAAGAATGGCAGTAACAGCAGCCCTGGAACCATAGTCGAAAACTGCAAAAATCCATAAATGTAGCCTGCATCGATTTCGCTGTAGTCAAGGTCGTTCAAGATCTGTGGCAACCAGCCAGCCAAAGAGTAGAAGGTAAATGAGTTAAGCCCAAGCGCTAACGTTACTTGCCACGCTACGCCGCTTTTAATCATCTGTTTCATCGGCAGAGGTTTGTCTTGTTGCTTGTTATTGCTGGCCGAAGATGAGCGTTTTCTGATTTTAGGCAACCAGATCATCAAAGCTAATATTGGAAATACCAAGTTCATTAACAGCGCTAATTGCCAACCCGTGATCGTAAATAAGGTTAGATTTGAAAACGGCACCATCAAACTTGAGCCTAACGTCGACCCGATGCCCATCGTAAAGATGTACAGAGAAGTCACAGTAGCGATGCGTGTCGGGAAGCTAACTTTCACTACTACAGGCAACAACACATTACCAATCGCGATACCAAGCCCGATCATCACCGTGCCGATATACAAGGTTGGGGTTAACCCAGCAGAGCGCAGTGTAATACCCGTAGTGATCAGAACTAAGCCTAATAACAGGCTAGGCTCTAGACCAATTCGTTGGGATATCTTGGTGACTAATGGTGAGAATAAGGCAAAAGTTAACAGTGGCAAAGCTGTTAAGAAGCCTGCAGCCGATGACGTAAGGTTGAGGCCTTCCATAACCTGAGAAAGCACAGGAGCCAAGCTCGTAAAAGGCCCACGAAGGTTAAGTGCTAGGAATAGAATCCCTAACATCACGAAAATGCTATTACGAAGAGAGGCGCTCATAGGTTGTTCTACTGTTTGCTTATGAGAAGACAGGCTAGCCTACAGATCATTGAATGATTACACAAATACCGTTTAAATAGGTTTACTAATGATTGAACCTGCGCAGTACGCGCTTAGCCAGAAAAGTCACCCATGACTGTATTAAATATCGACAAGCTCATCTCGGACTTCCCACTGCTTCAACAATTGATTGCATTGGAAGAAGTGGTTTGGTTTAACCCAAATGTGACGACTCTGGAGCGCGGTTTGCTTTATGTGGGATTAGGCGAACAAGATATTCACGATGCGAGCATGAGGCTACAAAGGTTTGCTCCTTATCTAGCCAAGGCGTTTCCTGAAACTCAAGCGACCAATGGCATCATCGAGTCTGAGCTTATTGACATTCCATCTATGAAATCAGCATTGGGAGCACATTATCAGCAGCCTATAAAAGGGCGTTTGATGATGAAAAAAGACAGCCATTTGCCAATTTCAGGCTCAATCAAAGCTCGCGGTGGTATTTATGAAGTACTAGCGCATGCCGAGAAGCTTGCGATTGAAGCCGGGTTACTGTGTGAGAGCGATGACTACAGTAAGTTGCTCGAACCTGAATTCCGTGACTTCTTCCAACAATACAGCATTGCGGTAGGCTCCACAGGTAATCTAGGCATGTCGATCGGTATCATGAGTGCAAAATTGGGCTTTACTGTCTCTGTTCATATGTCGGCAGACGCGAGAGCTTGGAAGAAAAGCAAACTTCGTGAGCATGGTGTCAACGTTGTTGCAAATATGAGCTGCTAAAAAGATAAGTCATGATAGAAGAGTGTTGTTTATAGCTTGTACACACTCTTTCTCACCTCTAAATCCCACCTTAATTCAAACAATAACTTGCACAGATCGTTATCCAAAACACACATTTTATAAATTAAGCTTCTTAGATGTTCTAACTATCAGTTAGGTTGAGTGGCATTCAACTTGATAGGGATTGAGCAATGCAGACGGACAAAGTGATACAGACAAGACACATAAACACACCAGAAAAATTACTCCAGCGTTTAGATGCGATTGGGGAGTCTTTGGAAGCATCGGGTAAGGCTCATGCTTTGCTGGGATTGGGCTCAGTAGGTATTGAAACAGAACGACTTGATCAGTATTCAGATGTCGATTTTTTCGCAATAGTGCAAACAGGGCACAAGCAGTATTTCTTAGACAGTTTGCATTGGCTATCTGATATTCACTCAATCGACTACGCAGTGAGAAATACCGTCGATGGCTATAAAGTTCTGTACGCTGACGGAATCTTTTGTGAGTTTGCAGTGTTTGAACCCCACGAGTTAGCGCACATTCCGTTTGCTGAAGGGCGTATTGTTTGGCAGCAACATGAATTTGATACACAGTGTTGTGTTTCACCAATAAAAGGGGAGACAGACACTAATTCCCAAGATTGGATCATTGGTGAGGCTCTAACCAATCTTTATGTGGGTATGTCTCGTTATAACCGAGGCGAAAAGCTGTCGGGCAGTCGGTTCGTTCAATCTTACGCACTCGATCGTTTGATCGATCTTGTGGATCAAACTGAACAGTCTGAGCCTGAATTCGTTGATGAATTTATGTCGGATAGAAGGCTAGAAGCACGCTTCCCTAAGTTTGCCCAATTGCTACCAACCTTTACCCAAGGCTACGAGCGCACCGCTGAATCGGCACTTGCCCAACTAGCATTCCTCAACACCCACTTCGCAGTCAACCAAGCCATGTGTGACCGAATCTCTGAACTGTGTTCCAGTAAAGATTAAGCTTATAGCGTGTGAATCCCCAAGCCTAACTGACACCACCTTTCAGATGATAAGCGGCGGGCAACCTAATTGAGCTCTCGAATTATTATTCTTAAGCACTAAACCCGTACGCTTTTGTTTACTCTTCAAGACCGTGACTGTTCGTGTTTACTCCGCTTATCACTGGATGTCGTCAGCCAAATAAAATACAATCGAACAATGTTTTATTAATTCGTGCTTTATCATTATGATGAGAAACTTACTCATATTCATCGTTAGCCTGTTCTTCTTAACAGCCTGTTCTTCAACGAGTAATCATCAGCTAGACGACGAGACATTGAGCAACGAAGACGCTATGTCGAAAAGTATAGAGGGAGAGAGTAATCTCGAGACTTCAAAGGATACAAACGCTGAGACCAGCGTTGATTCTTCCCATGATTCAATCGTTAATCATCAACCACTCACTAACCTTGATTCAAATAAAGACACGATAGCTCACGCCAATGCAGAGCCAGAATCAGTGGAGCCTTCTCAAATAGAAGCGACAGAAACAACTGAAAGCGATGCTAAGAGTGGCGGTGAAAAAGGCATCGGAAGCTATTTTATTCGTCATAATAAACCGACTAAGACGGTGATTAAATCACTAGAGGGCGTGACAGATGCATTGAACGTCATGACGTTTGGGATATTTGCCACCGGTAACGGTTAAATCGTTAACTTAGAACCACAACCTAATAGATAGAATGAAACGTGAAGGCGAGCCAGATGGTTCGCCTTTTTTGATCTTCTAAATCTGGCCACCATTCTTCCTAAGAATCGTGCTCACTTATCTGAGCGCTGAGTCAGGCGACGGTTAACGAAAATAGGAAATTATTAGTTCTGGAAGGGAGTCGCCGAATTTACCCTGTTTGACTTGTTATATGTATCAAGGGTTCTAATACTCATCCCAAAGTAAGTAATGAAATCTAATCTTACAAAGACAAGTCTTATATTCACTTACGAGCATAGTAAGATGTTTGCTGTTATGTCGGTTTAGGTTTAGTTATCAATATTCTAGGGAAGAAAAATGAAGAATAAGAGTGTGTTTTTAAGTGCCGCATTGGTGATGTTGTCAGCTCATGCAAATGCATCAGACGCGAGCCATGAGTCTGTATCAGATGGTGTTATCGCAGAACAAAGAGCTAAGCTTTCTGAAAATACCCAAGGACAAGGTTTTGGCCCGCAAGCCCCACGAGATTTGGGTTCATTAGAAGGAACCAATACCAGGCTGTTCTCGGATGCCCCTGATTCAACAGCGATGAACTTATGTAATATTCACTTCCATAAAAATGCTGAGCATAAAGGCGGCGAGTTTACTCAATACGCTGGTAACGGTGATGGTAAGGGATTCCAGAGTGGCTTTAAATACACAGGCAAGCTGAGTTCTGCTGAGCTGAAACCATTTGAGAGCAAGGTTTGTCCGAGCGAGCATGGTTCTTTGCATTCGGGTGACACTATTGAAGTTCACTATGTTTATTCAACGGCGCAAGTTGAACCGGGTGAAACATTGGGTGCTTGTTTTAACGACGCAATTACCAACCCGCAACTGCGTGTAGAAACCCAAGTTTACGTATTAGTGAATGACGACAGAGCACTCGACTTTGAAGCGTTCGCTAAACATTCAAAAGTGAACGGCTTACACCAAGCACCAAACATCCCACAAGATACTGGCTCAGCGATCCAATACGCAGGCTCTACAACGGGCCCTGGTTACAATGAGCAAGGTTCACCTTTCCAAGTAACATGGAGCGTTAGACCACAAGTCGCGAAAGTAAATATCGCGACAGTAGGTAGCTGGTGTGAAGGCAATGACTTTAACGAAGATCACGCCCACGGTGTGAGAAACTTGGTGGTTAACCCTGAGCTGTTATCACCTATTCGTAATGACTAAACGGTTCTGACGAATAAAATGATCAAGGCGAGCCAATAGGTTCGCCTTTTTTATGCCCTAACGAAAAGCACTTAGGTTTTAGGTTTAATTAAGTCTGGTGGGTAAATTACGTGCGACACTTATTCAAAACATGAGTTGTGTAAATAGAACTTAGTCAAAAACGTTCTTTACCAGAATCGAAGCTCCATGATACGTTCATGATCAATTATGTTGGGTTATAGAAAAGGACAGTCCAATGTCATTAGAAAGTGCGATTACATTCTTTATTGCCATGTTTGTATTTGGTATTACTCCGGGGCCTGGCGTCTTTGCCATTTTAGCTCGTGCTATGGTTCAAGGATGGCGAAAGTGCGTCACGCTTTCGTTAGGTATGATATGCAGTGATCTTATTTACCTTGCGCTTGCCTGTTTCGGTCTAGCAACGATTGCCGAGAATTGGTCGATTGCGTTTGAGGTGATTCGCTACGTTGGTGCAGCTTATTTGATTTACTTGGGCTATAAGATGTTTAAGATCTTACCTGAAGTGCAAGGCTCAGCTGAACTCGCCGCCAAACAGAGTCAGAAATCCGAACTCGCGAGTTTCGCGCAAGGCTTTTTGATTTCAGCATCAAACCCTAAAGTGATTCTGTTTTATATTTCGTTCTTGCCGACTTTCATTGATTTGACGGTTTTACGCTCACAAGATATCGTCTTGGTTTCCGTTTTAGCATTTGTTGCTTTGATGTCTGGTGTAATGCTGATTGCGATGGGTGCGGGCAGAATGGCGAGTTTACTTAAAACGCCACGCGCACATAAAAGACTAAATCAAAGTGCTGGTGGAATAATGATTGCTGCTGGCTCATATTTGGCGATCAATCGATAAATACGAATCTTTAAACAAAAAGGCCTCACACTGTGATAATGCCGATCGTTTAAGAAGACTTGAACGATCCTGCAGTTAGCAGATAATCCC
>NZ_JBGOOD010000045.1:0-40983 GCF_041439475.1 Vibrio sp. 1S139 | reverse complement strand
AGACTCATCAACAGGCTACTGCATGATCTCCATACACCACATTTGACAATAGCTCGCAGTAACGCTATTACTCGTAATCAGTCGCGTAGGTGTCTTCGTATGTGTGCGAGTAAAATTCGAATAGGTTGCCAAACGGGTCTTCTAGATAAACCATTTGTGCTTGTTTTAGTTCGTCTTCTGGGTGGTAACGCATGATGTCCATACGGACCTTACCGCCAAACTCTTCAACACGTTTAATCGCTGAATGAAACTGCTCTTTTGGAAGCTGTAGACAGAAGTGGAAGATACCTAGACGTGAGAAATCAACTTCGTGACGCTCTTGGCGCTCTTTCATTTCGAACAGCTCAACACCGATACCATCAGATGTTACTAGGTGTGCAATGTTGAAGCCTTTAAAGCCTTCACCGAACACAGCGATACACATGCGGCCGATTGCTGATTCGCGCTCTTCCATCATTTTGGTGTTGTTCATTACGATTCTTAGACCTAGAGCTTTCGTGTAAAACTCGACTGCTTGGTCCATGTCACCCACCATGATGCCTACGTGATTCATTTTCATAACTTGCTCCAAATTCGTTTTAAATTCTGTGCTTTTCGAAGTCTAGCTTCGGTGTTTCGTTTCGATGGAGAGAGTATAGGTACATGCGTTAATTAACTGAAATTATCATAATTTATATTAATGATAATTTTTTGTTATTTACAGTTTGATATAACAACTCAACTCTCGCAAAGAAACCATACCGAACCCTACCTACATAGACACATAGATACATAGATACATAGATACATAGATACATAGATACATAGATACATAGATACACACACCAATAGAGATAAGCCCAATGTAGAGAACAACCTAAAGAGCATAGCTACTTAAATTGGGAGTTGTTGATGTTTGATGGCTTTTGTTAATTGTTTTTGTTGATAGCTTTTACCGATAGCCTTTTCCTTTCGAAGATAGGATTCGCCTATTGAATCTATAGAAATGTCCGATTTCACTAATTTTCGGTGGCAATGCAATATATCTACATCGACGCGGGATAGCGTTAAACACTATAAATTAGAAAGAGAGTCAAATCATGATCAACACAGAAATCAAACCATTCAACGCAACAGCATTCAAAAACGGCGAATTCGTAGAAATCACTGAGCAAGACGTTAAAGGCAAGTGGGCTGTATTCTTCTTCTACCCAGCAGACTTCACGTTTGTATGTCCAACTGAGCTAGTTGACCTACAAGACAAATACGCAGAGCTTCAATCTCGCGGCGTAGAAGTTTACTCAGTATCAACTGACACTCACTTCTCTCACAAAGCATGGCACGATACTTCTGACAAAATCGGCACTATCGAATACTTCATGGTAGGCGACCAAACTGGCAACATCACAAATAACTTCAACGTTATGCGTGAAGGTCAAGGCCTTGCAGACCGTGCAACGTTCCTAATCGACCCTGAAGGCGTTATCCAAGCAATGGAAATCACAGCTGAAGGCATCGGCCGTGACGCAGAAGACCTACTACGCAAGGTTAAAGCAGCACAATACGTAGCCGCTAACCCAGGTGAAGTTTGCCCCGCTAAATGGAAAGAAGGCGAAGAGACTCTAGCTCCATCTCTAGACCTAGTAGGCAAGATTTAATCTAAGCCTAGCTAACAAGAATAGCTAAACGGTTCTACAGGCGCGCTTCGGCCCCCCTCCTAAAGGGCAGTCGCGCGCCACCCTTTCAAAACATCAACACCACAATATTTGCCGACTTGCGCCCCCTTTTTATTTTCCTTTTTCAGCAAGAAGGTATTGGTCAATACCAAGACACAGAATTTAAGAGCAGGCACGATTATGTTAGATCAAGCAATGAAGCAGCAGCTAAAAGCATACCTAGAAAACCTAAAAACCAATGTTCAGTTAGTGCTTAGCCTGGATGGCAGCGACACCGCGAACAAACTTCAAGATCTGGCGAATGACACCTCGTCTTTAACCGATAAAATTGAAGTGACTCGCGATGACAGCGCAAGCACTCGCAGCCCTATCATGCAGGTCGTGAACCAAGAGAAAGGCACCGCGATCGGTTTTGCCGGTTTGCCAATGGGTCACGAATTTACGTCACTGGTTCTAGCACTGCTTCATAGTGGTGGTCACCCTATCAAGCTTGAAGCGGACGTAATCGAGCAAATTAAAGAACTCGATCAAGAGCTTAATGTAGAGATTTTTATCTCGCTCTCATGCCAAAACTGTCCAGAAGTGGTTCAAGCCTTCAATATGATGTCGGCGATTAATCCTCTGGTTAAGACAACGATGATCGACGGCGCAGCATTCCAAGATGAAGTGAAGTCTCGCGACATCATGGCAGTACCAAGTGTATTCGTTAATGGTGAGCTATTTGGTCAAGGCCGTATGTCACTGGCTGAAATCCTTAACAAGGTTGATTCAGGCGCAGCGGAAAAGAAAGCAGCAAACCTAAACCAACAAGCACCGTTTGATGTATTGGTTGTCGGCGGCGGCCCTGCAGGTTCTTCAGCGGCAATTTATGCTGCACGTAAAGGCATTCGTACTGGTGTGGTTGCTGACCGATTCGGCGGCCAAGTGATGGACACCATGGCGATTGAGAACTTTATCTCAGTGAAAGCAACCACCGGCCCTAAATTAGTGGCAAGCCTTGAAGAGCACGTAAAAGAGTACGGTGTTGAAGTAATGACTGAGCAGCGCGCTGCAAACATCATTGCGGCAGAAGACACTGAAGACGGTTACATCCACGTTGAGCTAGAGAGCGGCGCAACACTACGAGCTCGCACGGTTATCACAAGTACAGGTGCTCGCTGGCGTGAAATGAACGTTCCGGGCGAGCAAGAGTACCGCAACAAAGGTGTTGCTTACTGCCCACACTGTGACGGTCCATTGTTCAAAGGCAAAAAAACAGCGGTTATCGGTGGCGGTAACTCAGGTATTGAAGCGGCTATCGACCTAGCAGGTATCGTGGAACACGTAACTGTGCTTGAGTTTGCGAACACACTGCGCGCTGACCAAGTGCTTATCGACAAAGCGAACGCAACACCAAACATCGAAATCATCAAGATGGCACAAACAACGCAAGTGATTGGTGATGGCAACCGTGTAACCGGTCTGGAATACAAAGACCGCAACACCGATGAACTTAAACAGATTGAACTCGCAGGTATCTTTGTTCAAATCGGCCTGATGCCAAACAGCGAATGGTTGAAGGGTTCGAAAGTTGAGCTCTCACCACGCGGTGAAATTGAAATTAACGCTCATGGCGCAACATCAATGAAAGGTGTGTTCGCAGCGGGTGACGTAACAACCGTACCTTACAAACAGATCATCATTGCGATGGGTGAAGGTGCGAAAGCAAGCTTAGGTGCATTTGACCACCTAATCCGTAACTCAGCTCCAGTTAAAGAGGCTGAAACCGCTTAACCTTTACACTGAAAAGCTTAAAGCTTTTAACTCAAGCTCCTTAAATATTTGTTAACTTAATTCTTTACTGTTAACGACTTAGTCGACATTTAGACGCCACTCCTATGGATTTAGGAGTGGTTTTTTTATTTGTGATTTACGCCGGTTGATAAAGCATAAAGGCAACCACCATCGCTAAGCTTCCGCCCAAGCAACGGTTCACAAACATCATCTGTTTTGGTGATTGCAGTAGCTTTTTAAGCATGGTGCCGCAATACGCCCACACCAACATGCACGGTACACCGGTAATCACCATACCCGCGATAATGGTCACGACTTGAATCAAGTAATCTGCATTCGGAGTGATGAACTGCGAAAACACGGTTAATGACGCTATCCAACCTTTAGGATTTAACACCTGCACCAACACACCCGACACAAAGCCTGAACGATTGTCGGTGGTGCTTTCTTCGATTTGCATATTCGCAATCGACCACGCCATGAACAGCAAATAAGCCGCACCCGCGTATTTCAAAATGCTGTATAGCTCTGGGTAAAGGGTAAATAGGCTCACCAAACCGACACTAGAACCCGCCAGTACGATGATGATGCCAACAGCGTTCCCAGAGATAAAAGGTAAAGTCGCAGCAAATCCATAACGACTTGAAATCCCAAGTAATGCGATATTGCCTGCCCCAGGGGTAATTGCAATTGATGTTGAAAATAGCAAGAACGCCAGCATTAATTGAGAGCTCATTTCCTCTCACTCCTAATAAGTAAAGTATTTATAGGGAGAGAGTTTACAGATTCGACTAGGAATTAAATTGCTATATAGGCTAATATTAATCCAAATTTGAGCAAGAATTTTCCAAAATAGCCATGAAACAGAAAGAATCCACCAAAGAAGTATTGGATGACACAGATATCGCCATCTTAGAGCATATCCAGCAAGACGGACGCATGAGCAACAGCAAGCTCGCAGAGAAGGTCAACCTCAGCGAAACCCCATGCTGGCGTCGTTGGAAACGCATGGAGGAAACTGGCTATATCGATGGTTACGCCGCTAAGCTGAATCGTAAGAAATTAGGCTTTCATGTGGCTGGTTTTACTCTTGTGACCTTGGGTAACCATGAAGTTGAAAACACAGAACCATTCGAAGAATTTGTCGCGGTAACCGATTGGATTCCTATGTGTCACTGCATTGCAGGCGGCGCCGATTACATGGTGCAAGTGTTGGCCAAAGATTTGGAAGAGTACTTTGAGCGTATTAGCTCGATCAGACGAGTCAAAGGCGTGAGTGCGATTCAGTCGAACATCTCAGTAAAAGAGTTGAAAAACAGCTATCGATTACCGCTTTCAGATTAGCTCCCTAAAACACATAAAACAAAAAGCCCAGCCGCGATAGATTTCTAAAGTCTAAGGCTCTGGGCTTAACGTTATTATTTACTGGGTTAACTGGCTTAGCTATTCACAAGGATGAGCTAGATGGATCAAGGCTAAACCACCGAGTGATGTTTCACGATATTTCTTGTTCATGTCTTTACCGGTTTGGTACATGGTTGCGATGACCTTATCGAGTGAGATCAAAGACTTGCTCTTTCGCTTCAATGCCATGCGAGATGCATTAATTGCCTTCATCGCACCCATCGCATTTCGCTCGATACACGGCACTTGAACCAAGCCGCCAATTGGGTCACAAGTCATACCCAATGAGTGTTCCATCGCGATTTCCGCCGCAATACAGATCTGCTCATTGCTGCCACCGCGTAGTGCCGTTAATCCCGCAGCCGCCATAGAGGATGATACGCCTACCTCACCTTGGCATCCTACTTCCGCACCAGAGATCGAAGCGTTAGTTTTGTACAGAATACCAATCGCGCCCGATACCGCTAAGAAATCTTTTAACTGCTTAGTATCCAACTCTTTAATGAAGCGATGGTAGTACATCAACACAGCAGGAATAACGCCCGCCGCACCATTGGTTGGTGATGTTACCACTTGGCCACCAGCCGCATTTTCTTCGCTAACCGCAAACGCAAACAAGTTAATCCAATCCATGATTTCCATTGGGTCGTTTTCAACCGCCGCATTCGCTTCTAACTTTTTCAGTAGGTTAGGCGCACGACGAGTTACGTTCAAACCACCATCAAGAATGCCTTCGGTTTCAAAGCCACGCTCCATACAACGACTCATCACTCGCCAGATTTGATCCGCTTTCTCTGAAATAATGTCAGCGCCTTCGAACTCCGCTTCATTTTTTAGAATCATACCACCGAGGCTCATCCCACTATTGTCAGCTTGTTGAAGCATTTCATCGGCGTTTTTGAACGGGAAAGGAACTTCTACCGCTTGGGTTTGAGTACCATTTTGCAGTTCATCAGCAGTTGCGATAAAACCGCCGCCAATCGAATAATAAGTTTCATCGACAATCACGTTGCCACTCTGGTCAAACGCAGTAATCATCATGCCATTTTCATGCAGAGGCAGATTGTCTTTGTGGAACAACATGTCGGTTTCGTAGTTGAAGGCAATGTGCTTGGTGCCCGCTAAATCCATCTCACCACTGTCTACGGCATGACGCATTGCTTGGTTTGCGCTGGTGATTTTGATGGTGTCTGGTTTATTGCCGAGTAGCCCCAATATTGTAGCTCTGTCGGTGTGGTGACCTATGCCAGTCAATGACAAAGAACCGTATAAATCCACCTGAATACGCGTCACTTCTGCGATTTTATCAGCGATTAATTGTGTGAAATGGAAACCCGCAATCATTGGGCCGTTGGTGTGAGAGCTCGATGGCCCAACACCAATTTTGTAGATATCAAAGATCGATAACATAGATATACCAGTAAAAAATCGGTCAATTAAGAAAGAGCGGCATAAAGCCAATCAGGGATAACAGTACAAGCAGCAATCGTCACAACAGCGAACACCAACAAGCCATAATGACTCGCGGTAGGCTTTGCAAACAAATGCTTTTGCTTTTCTATAAATTCATTTTGTTGCTCGGTTACCTCTCCCCAGAAGCGGCTCACAACAAAACCTAACACTAAGAAAACCACAGTGCCAATCAAGGCAAACCAAGGCCAAGCTATTCCGCTGTATTTGGCGATGAATACGACGGCCACACTGCCAATACTGCCCGCAATTACGCCTTTCTCGTTTGCTTGTTTGAAGAACAAACCCAAGATGAAAGAGCCAAGGCGAATACCAACAAAAATAGAGGTTAAGCTCGCAATCGTTTTAAGCACTGATTCATTCGAAACAGCCAGTAACGCAGGCACAACAACCGACGCTGCAGCAACCAGGCTCATTTTTCTAGCCACTGATTCATAGTGCGCGTCAGAGGCTTGCTTACGGAAGAAGCGCTTATAGAAATCGAACGTTGCGACCGTCGCCATTGAGTTATAGGTGGAATCCAATGTCGACATTGCCGCAGCCGAAAGTGCTGAGATCACCAAACCAACAATGATTGGGTTGGTATGGTTAAACACAAAATCGAGAATCACTTCGTTGCTGTTTTCAAAACTGCTGTCTTGATAAAAGACACTTAACAGCACCCCCATCACAGCAAAGAACAGATAAACAAAAAATGCGCCGTAGCCACAAAGCAACATCGATTTTTGCGCTGTTTTAACACACTTAGTCGCCAATGTTCTTTGAATAATCAGTTGGTTAGTGCCATACACACTCAGGTGCAAGAAGCTCACAGCCACTACGCCGGCCCACAATGTGGTATCGACGCCTAAGTCAAAATCGAGATTGATGATATTCAAATGTTCAGGAGACAACATCTCGCCCGCATCGATTTTCATCAGCAATAAAACAAAGATCGCAATGCTGCCGATAATCAACACTGCTGACTGAAGCATGTCAGTCCAGATTACAGTCGAGATACCACCCGCATAGGTATACAACGCAGTAAATACGCTGATGTAGATGATCGCCTCAGAGATACTCACTGGCAGCACTTGCACTAAGATCAGGGCTACCGCATACAGAATAACCCCTGCCGAAATACACTGAACCACAATGAACACGATGGAATTGATCGTGCGAGCAACAACGCCAAAGCGGTGCTCTAGGTATTCGTAAATCGAGGTTAGGCCGAGCTTGTAAAACACCGGAACAAAGAAAAGCACAGTGAAAAAGATCACTATTGGATAGTTCAAATGTACGCTCATCGCTTCCATGCCTGAGCTATAAACCCAGCCCGGCATGCCAACGAACGTCATTGCGCTGATGTAGGTTGCAAGAATCGACACACCTGCCGTAAACCAACCAAACTGTTTTCCACCAGTCGAAAAGTCGCCACCGACGCTATAGCGCCTATTAACTAAGTAGCTGATAAACAAAGTAGTTAGCACATAAAGAGCAATAACCACAAAACTTGAGTACGTAACCATTTTTAGATTCCGTTTATTGTATGTCGCAATTAATTCGCTGCCAATAGTACTCAAAAATGGATATTTTCCCTCAAAAACCCACAATAAGTGTGACTATTATCACTAAGATAGACGATTAAACACTCAAACCACCCCACAAAGCACAAAAACCCAGTTAAATGAGATCAAGATCACTAAAATACACAAAATGGGTACGCACTCATTTTAAAATTGACTTTGATCACGGATCTAATAACCACAAAAATTCTATTATCTCTCCCGAAATGAAGACGGTGTGATGAAGATAAAGAATCAACACACAATAATTAAAACCAAAACCACCCTATATAAAATAAAGGTTTATCGGTCATGACCATTAAAAAACACATGAGCGAAGTTCCTATGATTCAAAGGGTAGCCGCATATCTAGCAATTCTAGTAGGTTACTTTTTTTATTGTTATAACTTTGTAATTATTGACTACGTACGCCCATACATTGTGGAAGAATATGCTGGTATTAGCCTTTCTGATACCGCTCAGTTCTACACTTGGCAGTCGGTTGGTGCTCTGATTGGTGCTCTGAGCTGTGCATGGTTCGCAACCAAGTTCGGCAAGAAGTCCACACTAATAGCAATTACGGCATTAAACGGTGGTGCAACCATCATCAACATGATGTTTACCGACTACGCCACTTGGGCTGCAATGCGTTTCATCATTGGACTATCTTTAGGTGGTTACTTCACTGTAGCTGTATCTTTGATGATTGGCCTATTTACACCAACGGTTCGCGGTAAGTTGACTGCTTTTGCTTCTTCAATGTTCTCTGTTGCTTTAGTGGCAATGGGCGCTTACGCAGCCTTCATTACAAGTGTTGATGCACCTTGGCAGAGCCTAATGTGGGTAGGTGGTATTCCACCGCTTGTAGCAGCAGCGTTAATGATCTTTGTATTACCAAGCGACAAAACTGTGATCGCCTACGGTGAAGAAGATCAACAAACAACAACCAATACAGCTGGGGAAGTAACCGAAGCTAAAAAAGGTTCTTGGGGTGAGATGTTAAGCAAGCCTTACCGCAAAATTACGATTACTTGTTTACTTCTTTCTGGTCTTAACTTCTACGGATTCCAATTCTTCGGTGGCTTTGTAACTACCTACCTGAAAGATGTTCGTATGTTTGATGGTGCAACCATCGGTTTGATCTTCTCTATCTCAGCATTTGGTTCACTCTTCGGTGCTTGGTTCTGGGGATGGGCAGCAGATAAGTACGGTCGTAAGATCAACGCGTTCGGCTTCATCCTCGCAGGTATCATGGTTTCTATCTTCTTTGTCGCACCTGGCGACATGATGATTGGCGGCCTAAACATGCTGGCTCTTCTGGGTCTTATCTACAACTTCGGCCTGTCTGCTTCTGCAGTATGGGGCGGTTACTTCTCTGAATTGTTCCCAGCACGCTTGCGTAGCTATGGTGCAGCTTTATTCCATGGCGGTCGTATTATCGGCATGTGGGCACCAATGGTTCTTATCTTCATCCAAGAGCGTACCGACCTACAAACAGCAATGTGGGGCTCACCAATCGTATGGATTATCGCCGGCCTACTATGGCTAACACTGCCTGAAACTCTAAAAGGTGGCGTCTTCGATAAGAGCAAAAAAGCTGAAGCAGCAAAAGCTTAATTCGACACTCATACGCTGAAGTTCAAATACGAAAAGTTTAAAGCCGGCTGATAAATCAGCCGGTAACAAAATCCAAATCGAGTCCTGTTCCGAATGTTGACTCGACAACACAAAGAGAAATTATTATGTCTAAATATCAAGAAGCGAAACGCATTGTTCGTGAATACTTCGATGCAATGGAAAACGCAACTCACGAGAACGTTGCTGAAGTTTTAAAAGCACACACTTCTGAAGATTACTTGTGGCGCGGTGTTTACCCATTCCGTGAGCAAGAAGGCGCACAAGCAGCAGCTGACGTATTCTGGGCACCAATGATGAAGTCAATGACTCGCATGCAGCGTCGTCAAGACATCTTCATCGGTGGTAACAACGAAGTTAACCCAGATGAGATTTGGGTAATGAGCATGGGTCACTTCATGGGTCTATTCGACGCTGAATACCTAGGTATGCGCCCAACTGGCAAGATCATGAACGTTCGCTACGCAGAATTTAACTGTGTTGTTGATGGCAAAATCACTAAGACAGGCCTGTTTCTAGACCTACTAGGCATGATGGATCAAGCGGGTTGCTACCCACTTCCACCATCAACTGGTAAGCACTTCGTATACCCTGGCCCACGTAACCACGACGGTCTGCTATTCGAAGACGCGGCTCCAGAAGAAGGTGTTGCGACACTTGCTCTAGTAAACAAAATGGTTGATGACCTGTCTGCTCTTAACGACAGCGGCGCGATGGGTTGCCCACCAGAAGTACTAGCGAAGAGCTGGTCAAAAGACATGATTTGGTACGGCCCATGTGGTATCGGCGCGTCTTACACAATTCCTCGCTACCAACAACAGCACCAACTTCCTTTCCGTAACAACCTGAAAGACAAGAAGTTCAACGGCCACGTTTGTCGTTTCGCTGAAGGTAACTTCTCTTGTTTCTTCGGTTGGCCAAACCTATCAAACACACCAACAGGTGGCTTCCTAGGTATGACTGGCGGTGAAGTACGTGCAAACATGCAAGTAGTTGACGTTTACTACCGTGACGGTGACAAACTGTCTGAGAACTGGGTTCTTATCGACCTTCCTTACTGGCTACAACAGCAAGGTCTAGATGTGTT
This sequence comes from Vibrio sp. 1S139, assembly GCF_041439475.1. Classification (NCBI taxonomy): domain Bacteria; kingdom Pseudomonadati; phylum Pseudomonadota; class Gammaproteobacteria; order Vibrionales; family Vibrionaceae; genus Vibrio; species Vibrio sp. 1S139. The sequence continues at coordinate 30,415 of NZ_JBGOOD010000045.1, read as the reverse complement.
CGAACGCACTTCAAGCATCATGAACCCAACGCTGTAATCGATACGCTTTAATCCAAAAGATTGAAACGAAATAGTGGCAACCTAAATAGACATCTGATTTAGGTTGCCACGCTTACTGGGGGACCCTTCTCGCTCCTAGTAAGTGCTCCAACCAATTCATTATTGCTCCACTAATAACTGAATCTACTAGTGCCTCATGGATGGGGTACACCCTGCCAAACCATTACCAATATAACGGGCTTGAAAGCACGGTGGCTTTCTACGGCCTGAATAAAGAGAATTACAATGAAAAAGTCGATTCTTTCAGCAGTGATCCTGACAGCACTTACCTCAGGTTCTGCTTTTGCTGCACACACTTTTACCAATGACGCGGGCGATAGCCTTACTTTAGACGGTCGTTTCGACGTTCGTTACCAAGATAAGGGCGGCGACCACAACGGTGAGTGGAACAGCGGTAGCTCTCGTTTCGGCCTTAAAGGTCAAATGGGACTCGATAACGGCTGGACTGGCTTTGGCCATGCTGAATGGGGTTACAACTCAGGTGCTAACGGCGACAATATTTACGACCGACTTCTATACGCAGGCGTAGAGCACGACAAATACGGCAAGATCGCAGCAGGTACTAAGCAGTGGTCTACTTTTTATGACGTCGCATGGTACACCGACTTAGGTCGTGTCTTCGGTACTCGCGGCTCAGGTGTTTACAACCTTTCTGACTGGGGTATTGCATCTGGTACAGGTCGAGCAGAAAACTCCATTACTTACCGTAACTCAATCAACGACCAAGTAAGCTACGGCTTCACTTACCAAACGACACGTGAAGAAGTGGCACTAGCGAGTAATGCGACAGCTTCATTGAAAAACGGTATGGGCGCGTCGATCACTTACAAACCATTTAATGGCGTAACACTTGGTGCGGCTTACCACCAAAATGAGCTAGAAGATCTTTCAACGAGCGTTGAAGGAGCTAAAAATGGTGACAACATGCGCATCATGTTATTGGGTGCGAACTACAGCAACGGTGGCTTCTACGCAGGTGCCACTTTCCACGTGGGCGAAAACTGGGAAGCTGTAAGCCAAGGCGGTACGGATGTAATGTTCGATACCCTAGGTGGTGAAATCTACACTTACTACCACTTCGACAATGGCCTACGCCCTACGTTGAACTACAACTACATGGAAGATCGTGATGACCAAACAGATGGCTATGAGCGTAACCTGCTTATTCCTGGTGTTGAATACCACTTCCAGAAGAACAAATTCCTAGTTTGGACTGAGTACCAATTCGACCTAGGTAAAGATCAGTTCGTTGGCGGTAAATTCGAAAACAGAGACGACCAATTCGCTGCAGGTATTCGTTACTACTTCTAACGCCCAGTTAGTCGATTCATAAATTCTTTAAACAAAGCTCTGCTCTTACGCAGAGCTTTTTTGGGTCATACCCAGAATAATATTCAACACTCTCTATTAACCCTTATTTTTCATCCAATCATGGCATATTGTATTTTTGAGTACGTACCTAATTATGTTACTCTATGCACAATCAATTTGGTTCAAAAGTATGGTCTATGAGCTCTCCAAAACACTCCACGGCGTCAAAGCCAACCGTCACCTCTAAAGATGTCGCTAGACTTGCTGGCGTTTCTCAATCAACTGTATCTCGCGTATTTGTACCGGGAAGTTCAGTGTCTGAAAAGACCAAGCAGAAAGTGTTCGATGCCGCGAAATCGTTGAATTATCGTCCCAATGCTTTTGCCCGTAGCCTTACGACAAATGAATCAAAATTGATTGGCTTAGTTTTCCCTGATGCCGACTACCCTATTCACATGAAAACGCTGCAGCTTATCTCCACTGAACTACAAAAACAGGGATATTCTGCGGTATTGATCCCTTGGCAAGTTGATGGCAACGATAACCACTCAATTCCCAATATCTTCCAATACCGAGTTGATGGCGTGATTGCTGCTTCTGCGACCTTTAACAAGTCGCTTTATGAAGAGTGTGAAGAGTTCAACATCCCCATTGTTCAGTATGCTCGTGTAGTTGAGGGGACTAAGAGTAGCCATGTAATAAGTGACAACTACGCCGCAGGCCAAGTCGCCGCTCAACATTTACATAGCGTAGGAACAAAGTCAGCGGTTTACCTGACAGGTAACGTGCCAACCTACACCAACGGCGAGCGTGAATCGGGCTTTTGCTCAGAATTCGAAGATCTAACAGGCAAGCAAGCTCGTGTTATTGAAGCTGACTATGACTACCTTGATGCTCTAGATACCATTCGGACTCTGTTTTCAGAACCCACACATCCTCAAGCGATTTTCTGTGCGACAGATAACCTCGCGATGGCAGTAATGGATGTGGCGCGCTTAGAATTTAACCTGCGTATTCCAGAAGATCTTCAAGTGATTGGTTTTGACGATATCCCACAGACTCAATGGTTGAACTACCAACTCACTACCTTCAAGCAAGATTTCAGACGCCTTGCACGTGAATCAGTGAAAATTGTCGTTAGCCAGATTCAAGAGCAAGACACAAGCTTGGTTAAGCTGATGGTGCCAGTGAAGTTCATTGAACGAAACACGACGCTAAAACAGAACCAACGTTAAGACGCTTTCAAACAAAAATCCCGCTCAGTGTGAGCGGGATTTTTTATGATATTTAACTAGTTACCTACACCACCAGTCTTCTCTGCCGGAGAGTCAGGCGTCACTGGAGGCCACTCTTCGAAGGTTGCTAAGTGTTGTTGAATAGCAGCTTGAGCAGGGCCAAATGCCCACATCTTCTGCCCCATCCATTTCAAGTACATACCCGACTCTTCAGCTGCTCGCTCGTAAGGATCACGACGCAGGTTGAACAGCAATGGCGCGTTAAGTTCTTCTTTCGGGCCACTCCAACCGTGATTCTGAACCACGAAATGCGCCTTCCAATCACCAACACGAACCGCTTGCAGCTTGTCTCGTTCGTAGTAGTAGATCTCTTTACGGTTTGACTCGCCTTTCTCAGTCAGCATATCCACTTGGTTGTAACCATCAAGGTGCGCTTTAAAGCCATCGTGACCTTTCAGCAGTTTTTCTTTTAGATCCGTTGGACCACCAGCCGCAGCGACCAGAGTGGGTAACCAGTCCATACCATCAAAGATGCCATTGCCTACAGTACCCGCTGGGATTTTACCCGGCCAGCTAACCAATGCAGGGGCTCTTACGCCACCTTCCCAAGTTGTGCCTTTCTCACCGTGATAAGGTGTCATACCGCCATCTGGCCAAGTCATGATCTCTGGGCCGTTATCGGCAGTGAAAATGATGATGGTGTTGTCAGCAATACCGAGTTCTTCCATCTTCGCCATCATCTCACCGACGTGATCATCAAGATCTTTCATGACCACTTCTTGGAGTCCCCAACCGTTTTGACCGAGCATCGCTTCGTATTCAGGTGACAGGTGCGTCCAAACGTGACCGCGTGATGGACAGTACCAAATAGGTGTGAGATGGATAACGCAGATCAATAAGGATTGGAAGTTTCACGCAACCATTGATGCAGGGCTTGGTAGTGACACCAACTTTACCTCATCTCTGTTAACTGGCGTGCGATACCAGATAAACAGTTGGTCTGACTTAAATGTTGCCTACAAATCGACCTGGGTTGATTACGAAAACAAGGGGACCTTTGAATACGATACCGCATCGCAAGGGTTCCTGATTGGTTGGGCTGCTCATTTCTAGTCAAACAATAAGAGGTAAGCCTGATATCGTTAGGCTTACCTGACAATGTCAATCTTTCAAGAGTTAATGCCGGTTTTAACTAACGAACAAGCAAAACTACCCACCAACGACCTAGTTATTCACAGTGTTTGGAACTACGCACTCTTTCTTCATGATAGTTAAGCCGGCCTCGAGAGTTTCTGTCCAAGCTTGTTCGACGCTTTCATCGTAGTGAGGGTCATATTTTTTAACTGTATTGAGTAACGAATTGAACCACTCGTTGAGTTCTTGCTCAGAGATATCCATTCCTAAATCTTTATGTCGCTTCCCAAGCTTTTTTACCGAGTTTCGTACGCTCGGCAGACCCGCAGAGTTATAGATAAGAATGATCGAGGCTTTAAGCATCTTGATTTGTTGCTCTAACCCTATATTTTCAAAACGTTCTGAAAACCTTGGGTTATGCTCGCAAAAATCAGCCAAAAACGTTTCGAGAAATTCTTGGTCAATCCGGCAGCGCTCAAAACTTTCATAAAACAGTTCGTTCGGTTTCATCTAGCCAGTCCTTTGCAAAATTTTGAGTTATCGGGAAGCTAACAAGTCCAGAGCCGCAACTTAGCCAACTCCGAACCATCAATATGATCTAAGTATACGCCACTGTGGCATAAAATGAACGATGGCATAACGTAAACTACGGCATAAAGTGCGTTGCACAAATCTTGTTTCCATCAGGATCTCGCAAATAAGCCATGTACAAGCGACGCTCGTCAGAACCTCTCGCTCCGGGGCCATTTTCAATGCTGGTACCGCCATTTTCGACGCCAACTCGATGCCACTCATCTACAACTTCAGGAGAAGACGCAAGAAAACCCACCGTCATACCGTTGCCGTGAGTCGCAGGCTGACCATCAATCGGCTTCGTTAAGCCCAACACACCCGTTTGGCTAACGTAAACACAGCGCCCTTTGGGATCAACAGAGCCTTCGCTATAACCAAGCACTTTCATGATTGGGTCATAAAAAGCCTTCGCGCGTTCAATATCATCGGTACCGAGAAAAACATGGCTGAACATAACTAACCTCTTCTTTTATTGAAAGAACCATCTAAACTAGACCTATAATTCGTGTTTGTCTAGGCACGCTATTCGGTCACAACTGTTGCTTAACCCATTGAGCAAACACCTGAAACTTAGTTCGCTGTTCCATGCCTTTCGGGAACTCAGTTAGTCTGTTCAACAATTCGTTGTGCGCCCTGCCCTTGGTCATGCAAGATATCATCAGGATTTAGCAAGTTGCACTTTTGCATACTCAAGCATCCGCAACCGATACAGCCGGTTAAGTTCTCTTGTAGCGATTTAATCTGCGCCATTTTACTGTCGAGTTGCCCCTGCCACTTCTTAGCAACGCGCTCCCAATCTCGCTTAGTCGCGGTATGGTTCATCGGCAGTGTCGATAATTCTTCGGTGATCTCTTCCAGCGTGAAGCCTATCGACTGCGCGACTTGGATCAACGCAATTCGTCTCAACATCGCCGACTGATAACGGCGCTGATTTCCGTTAGTACGAATCGAAGCAATCAACCCCTTGGTTTCGTAAAAACGTAACGCCGAAGGAGCCACGCCACTGCGCTCAGCCAACTGGCCTATGGTGAGGTATACGATGTTTCTCATTACGACACTATCCTTGAGATCATAAATATTTAAAGCTTACTTTAACTTTAGAGTAGCGACCTATTGTTACCTTAACCAATTAATGTCCTTAAACTTTGACAACGGGCGCAATGAAAAGCAATCGTGAACATGGCTGCTTTGTTTTATTGTGGTGTTCTCGCTCTCTAAATCTGACTCATGATCGATTTCAGGCTCTCGGCCATTTCGGCATTGATGATCTCACCCGTTTCTACATTAAAGTTGTCGTAGAAACTTGGCACCGACATCGACCCCTTCACATCTGCATCAAAGTAAGGTGCCGAATTTACCGCAGACGACAACACAGAGTTTGCGCCGCCTGGGCCTGGTGATGTGGAGAGCATCACAACAGGTTTGCCTTGGTACACTTTCATGTCGATTCGTGATGTCCAATCAAACACATTCTTAAAGGCTGCGGTGTATGAGCCGTTATACTCTGCAAAAGAGATGACCACAGCATCTGCTTCGCCAATCTTGCTAAAAAAGCGTTGAGCGTGTTGATGAACACCTGAATCTTGCTCTCTTTTCTCGCTGTAAATTGGCATCTCGAAATCATTAAGGTCGAGCACCTCGACTTGCGCGCCTTCGACTAAACCTGCGGTGTACGCTGCAAGTTGTTGATTAATTGATGTTGTACTGTTGGTCGCGCCAATCGCTAATACTTTCATTGTTGATCCTTGTTCATTTTTCTCACCTTTTTGCACTCATGACTTCAATTACGGAGCTCAAAATTCATAACTGAAGATTCGTAACGTCTGTTTGATAACATCAAAACCTGCACTAGGCGACAAGGTGATAGATTGTGTTTTTAGATTGGGGATGATGATAAAACCTCAAGTTAACTTGAGGTAAAGCGATATTTTCAAAATATAGGAAATAGTTTAAAAACACTTATAAAGCAGTTGATTATGAAAGGTTTAACATAGGTTGGCATTACACAGGAAAAAGTCAGCACACCCAAAATACATTGAGTGTGCTTTATCGAAGTATTATTTACTTAAGGACAGACACCAGAGTAAGCGACACCGGATAGCTCGGCCATTTCGCGATTCCATGTTGCCAAATCATGAGGGTTAAATTGATTCAAATGATCATGCCCACATGCCCTCGCCATCACTTGCATTAATTCTGTCGAGGCTTCAAAGAAGTTCTTAAGCTGGTTCGATGCTTTCTCGACATTCAAACGCTGACGTAAATCGGCTTTTTGAGTTGCAATACCAGCAGGGCAATTATTGGTGTTACACATTCTCGCCGCCACACAACCTATCGACTGCATGGCACTGTTTGAGATAGCGACACCATCAGCACCAAGCGCCATCGCTTTTACGAAATCCATCGGCACGCGCAAGCCGCCCGTGATGATCAATGTGACTCTGTCACTGACCCCTTGTTTATCGAGATACGCTCTAGCGCGAGCGAGTGCTGGAATAGTGGGAACACTGATATGGTCACGGAACATTTCTGGCGCCGCCCCTGTACCGCCACCACGCCCATCTAAGATGATGTAATCGGCACTGGCATCAAGCGCGAACTGAATGTCTTCTTCGATGTGATTGGCACTTAACTTAAAGCCAATCGGGATACCGCCTGTCACCTCTCGAACACGGTCGGCGAACTTTTTAAAATCCTCGACCGTGTTAAGGTCGACAAAGGTGGGTGGAGAAATCGCTGCCGTGCCCGCTTCAATGCCACGCACCTCCGCGATCTTGCCTATGTTCTTCGCGCCCGGTAAGTGCCCGCCCGTTCCGGTTTTTGCGCCTTGCCCTCCTTTAAAATGGAAGGCTTGAACGTTTTTGAGTTTAGCTTCATCGTAACCAAACTGAGCACTGGCTAACTCATAAAAATAGCGAGAGTTCGCCGCTTGCTCTTCAGGTAACATACCGCCTTCACCTGAACAGATACCTGTTCCTGCGAGTTCAGCCCCTTTCGCCAATGAGACTTTTGCTTCTTCAGATAGCGAGCCAAAGCTCATATCAGACACAAACAAAGAGATGTCCAATTTAAGCGGCTTCTTCGCTTTGGGGCCAATAATCAGTTCGGTACCAACAGGCACATTTTCTAGCAAAGGCTTAGTCGCCATTTGCGCGACCATCACTTGAATATCGTCCCAGTGAGGTAATAGATGTCTTGGCACGCCCATAGAGGTCATTGGCCCATGATGCCCAACCTTAGATAAACCATCACGCGCTAACTGATGAATAAACTCCACGGTAGGCTCTTCTTTGGTTGCGGTTGCCGCTGGAGATAAATCAGGGGCTGTCGCTTGAATGTGAACTTCAGGGCCTTCTTGCCCAACTTGTTCCGCTGTGAACTGTTTATGAGTGCCATCGCAGAAAGGAAGGTTGTTGGAATACTTACAGCGACAAAGGTAGGCGTCTCCGCTCTCTTCGGCGACAAAGCTTTTCGGTTTGAACCCCGTACCAGCATGAGAACCGTCACAAAACGGTTGGTTTTTCGACTTCCCACAGGTACAGAAGTAATACTTCTCTCCCTTCGTCAGCTCTACTTTAACGGGTTTGTTATCCGCAATTACTGGACTCTTCATAGTTCGCTCACCTTTTCTTTCTTATGATTTGATGACTGAAGCGATGACTTGCTCACAAGAGTAAAGTAAAGGTGAGATACCCAGCGAATTCAATAAATGAGACTGATAGACAAGGTGAGTAAACCGACTAAAAACAGTCATGACCGACTGAGCTCAAACAAAAATGGCTACCTAGTAGGCAGCCATTATGGGTGAGAGCTTAGTCAAAACTAATGCACTGAGGGTTAATCAAACAATTCGATAACCAATTTATTGTCTTTAATCACTAGATTGGGTTCCGATGACTTAATCAACGACTCTTGAACCTTGTTGCTGTCGAGTTTGTAAACCGGAGACTGGGACAAAGCAAAACCTATCATCGATACAGCTGGTTTGAGTAGTGTCTCTATTTCAGGCGAAAGCTGTTTGCCTTTTTCTTCAAAGCGCTCTAGTCGCAGCGACTTTAGATACACCTCGCCACTCTCCTTGTCGTATTCGGGAATCGCGCTGAACTCTAAGTCTAAATCCAACCCCATATTAGGCATATTGAACACTTGAACTTTTGCATTGGTATTCGCCAACACGGACACGCGTTGTGCATCGGCTCGACCAATTTGCACTTCTAGATCATCCACAGCCACTTGTGCGTACATCACACTTTGTACACCAACCTCTTGTTCTAGCATCACTGAGTCTTCAAGGTACTTCGTCATTTCTTGCTCGGTAATACTGTAGCTAACACAACCACTGAGCATCAGGGCTGTCACAGCTATAATCAAACGGTTCATTAACTTTGTTGTCATTGGAGATAGGCTCTTATTTTTTAAATGCATGGAACGGATGTTACCTCGAGATGATACTGTAAATTGGTTGTCACAATAACAGTGTCGGATAACTGGGCAGAATGATCCACCTAAATGGTGATGTCGTATCAATGAGAATTGACGAAAATAGTAAGGAAAACAATGACTGCATTAACGATATTTTACGATGGAACCTGTCCACTTTGTGCAAAAGAGATGGCAGCACTGACTAAGTCTGATTCCAAAGATCAGATCCAGACCGTCGATATCTACAGTGAAGCGTTTTCAAACTACCCGCAAATAGATGCCGAGGCAGCCAATACAATCTTGCATGCACTGGACGAAAACGGAAAGCTGCTGCTCGGTTTAGACGTGACTTACCAAGCGTGGAAGCTAGTAGGAAAGGGTTGGCTGTATGCCCCGTTACGTTGGGCGATTTTTAAGCCAATGGCAGATTGGTGTTATCTACGGTTTGCCAAAAATCGATATAAGATTTCGTTTTGGCTAACCGGAAAATCACGTTGCAACGGTAACAGCTGCACAAAATAGTGTTGAGTTAAGACATGCCGCTGGCGACTTTGTAGTAAACGATGCCAAATAGGGCTGCGAACACCAATACCGTAACGGCCACTTTCAACCAAATAAATTTCATGCTTTGTCCTTTTAATTCTGTTTACTGTTCCACGCGACAAGTTAGCACAACAAAACATACGGTTGTGTAATGATTGATAGAACTTTGTAGTCATACCAATCACAGTAGGTAAGTGTCAAGAAATAGCGCAGGAAAAAAGCTTGAGAACAAGGCGGATTTTTTAGATAAGTAGTTATTCTACAATCAAAAAATCTAACGACTTTATCGAGATTTTTAACAAGCTAGGGTGAACAGTTATTTACTACGATTGGTATCAACCCTGATTCCCAGAGAGAACCTTTATGTCGGCAAAAGAGAGAAACCTTCCCACACATCGAATTTCTAGATTCAGTAAGTTCGCTTCGTTGGCGACAAGAGTCGCGGGTAACGTGCTAACGGAAGGCACCAAACAAATTGCACAAGGCAACAGGCCCAAAGCAAAAGACTTACTGTTAACGCCACAAAACATTGCTCGCCTGACCGATCAACTCGCACACCTGCGCGGTGCGGCTATGAAGTTAGGACAGATGCTATCAATGGATGCGGGTGATGTCTTAGAACCAGAGTTAGCCGACATTCTCTCTCGCCTGCGCTCCGATGCCGATCCACTGCCAACAAAACAGCTCAATCAAGTGTTAGAAAGCTCGCTCGGGAACCATTGGAAAACCGAATTCCTGTCCTTCAATTTTAAACCGATCGCCAGTGCATCTATCGGACAAGTTCACCAAGCCTATAGTGATGCTGGGGACAAACTCGCAGTCAAAGTCCAATACCCCGGCATTAGAAAAAGTATCGACAGTGATGTAGATAACGTGGGCACGCTGCTCAATATTGTTGGCTTGATACCAAAGTCGGTCGACTACAAAGGCTTGTTAGAAGAGGCAAAGAAACAGCTCCACGATGAAGCAGACTATGCTCGCGAAGCTGATTACGCAACTCGTTACCATGATGCATTGAAAGAATACTCTCACTTCGTCGTACCTAAGATTCATCCGCAAGTCTCTTCAGAATCGGTGCTCGCCATGGACTTCATCGAAGGCGTCTCGATAGAGCAAATCGAAAGTTACGACCAAAGCACACGTGACTTTGTAATGCACAGCTTACTGGAGCTTCTGTTCAGAGAGTTGTTCGATTTTAAGATGGTGCAAACCGATCCCAATTTCGCCAACTACCTTTATGTTGAAAACACCCGACAAATTGGCTTATTAGATTTCGGAGCAACCCGTGAGTACAGTGACCGCTTCAGCGAGGGTTATCGCTTGGCCTTTTCCTCTGTCATTAACAACGATGAGCAAGTGCTCAACCGAGCTTTAGAGCAAATAGGATTCTTTAGCGAGACAATTCTTCCCGAACAACGCCAAGCGATTCTAAATCTAGTGAAGATGGCCTGTGAGCCGATGTTAGTTGACGAAGAGTACGACTTCAAAGCCAGTGGATTGGCACAAAGGCTTCGTGAAGCAGGCACCATTTTGAGCATGGAACAAGAGTATTGGCATACGCCGCCCGCCGATGCGCTGTTCCTGCACCGAAAAATTGGTGGCATGTATCTATTAGCGGCTCGCCTTGGTGCAAAAGTGAATATCAGTCGCTTGGTCGCTCCATATCTTATCTCAGAGAGCAAAAGCACAACTAAAAGCGCGAGTTAATGAGACAGTAAATAATACGCAAAGTGATCATTTCATCGTGCTCAAGAGTAATAACCATTACGCCAACTAAAATGAGCCAACCCTATGAAATGTTCACTACTTTGCTCAACCGCACTGATTACAAGCCTCACGAGTTCCATCGCCTTTGCAGCGAGCTGTCCCGAAATACTTAATGGCAAACAGCGCTTGTTAAACTCAACCGAAGAAATCGCCTTGTGCGATGAGTTTCAAGGCAAAACTCTATTGGTGGTAAATACAGCGAGCCAATGTGGCTTCACTCCGCAGTTTGAGCAACTCGAGCAACTTCATCAAACCTACAAAGACCAAGGCTTCACGGTTATCGGTTTCCCAAGTAATGATTTTCGCCAAGACAAGGGAAGCGAAGAGAAGACGGCAAAGGTTTGTTACCTAGACTATGGCGTGACCTTCCCAATGATGGCGCGAGCTTCACTGTCTGGTAGCAACGCCAACCCCGTGTTTACAGAGATACAACAGCAAGCGGGCGTAACGCCTAAATGGAACTTTTACAAATTCTTGATCAGTAAGGAAGGTAAAGTCGTCGCCACCTTCCCTAGCTCCACATCTCCAGTGAGTGCCACGCTCAAAAACGCGATTGTGCTCATCGCTTGGCTGGCAGTATTGCTTGGCGAACAAAAAGAGCTAGTGACAATCTAGATGATGAGCTTCATCACTAACCTCGGCTCATCATCACCAAAGTAGTTGTCTTCTTGCTTGATGGTAACGAACCCCATCGATGCATAAAGCGCACGAGCCGATGTGTTATTTGGGTCTACAGTGAGCAAAAGCCTAGCATCTCGAGGCAACTGCTCAACCGCCTGTTGCATCAGTTTCCGGCCAACTCCCATGCCACGATAATTCTGGTCTACAGCCAATGAGAGGACCCAAAACTCATTCTGCTTGTCTGTGGTTGTCGTTAAGGCATAGCCAGCAATCTTTGAGTCTTGCTTAGCAACCAATAAACCTTTTCCCCAGCAATCAAAGGCCTGACGAAAGAAAAACAGCGGATAGGCGTGAGCGCCAAACAAAGCATGTTCAAGCTGGTAGATATCAGCCAGTTCTTGTTTTTCCGCACAAACAACATTCATAGATAGACCTCATTTAAACCGAACCTCAAGTTTAAACATGCAAACTCAAAGGTGCTATTAATAATATATCAACAGCCTAAAGGCTTACGAACTACCTTAACGAAGATGCCACTTAACTAACGCCTGAGGAGTAGATTAGGTTACTTATGTTTTACTGTCGAATAACCAACAAATTTGCGCCAGATAACGCAAGAAAAACCGAGCACGCTTTGTTGAAACGCTTAGCCATTTGCGGCTTGGAGAACCAGTTTCTGAGGTATAAACCAAAGGCAGCGTAGATAGATATCGCGAGCAGCTCTAACACTAGGAATGTGCCACCTAGAATGAAGAACTGTGTGTTTACATTGGCTGAAACATCAACGAATTGAGGCAGAAATGCGGTAAAGATGAGTATCGCTTTAGGGTTACCAGCTGCAAGGGTGAACTCTTGTTTAACTAGACCAAACCAATTCTTATTACGTTCGATATCCACGACCGGACTGGCGTGTGAGCGCCATAGGTTGAACGCGATCCACAACAGATACATCGCGCCAAATAGTTTGATCAGGAAAAACAGCGTTTCAGAAGTATAAAGCACAACCGCTAAGCCAGATGCAGCCAAAGCAATCATGCCAGAAAAAGCGAGGATTCTTCCTAGGCCTGCGACAAAGGCGGCCTGAAATCCGTAACAACGGGCGTTGTTCATTGATAACAAATTGTTTGGGCCCGGTGTCATGTTGAGCGCAAAACAAGCGGGGATGAACAGCAGTAACTTCCAGATTTCCATTGGTGCTTCCTAATTGCCAGATGCCGCGGTGATTGAATCGTTGAACGAGACTTTACCTTTTATAACAGCATTTAATATCTTGGGTAGCAACATTTGAAAGCAGTAACCATTCTCTGGCGCACCATGCTAATTAGTTCTCAAAAAATTTCTCATATTCTGGCGTAGACAAATTTTCCGCGACGCCAATTTCACCGACAATATAGATAGCACTCGCAAGGGTTTCGATGGTTTGATTAAGCTCTCTATCAGGCACTTCACCAACAACAGGAACCGACGGGCGTGCAGACGTTGATTTGCAGACCACGCTTTCACAAACGATATTGTGCTGTTCCTGCTGAGAAACTTCTGGCGGCTTGAAATCTGGTGAATTGAAGTCGGGAGCACTCATACCCTCGCTTGAAAAATTAGAGGCGCTGTATGAGGCAGCTGAAAACAGAGAAAGGAGCAACATCCACTTATTCATATATCTTTCCATCGTTAGCATTCGTTATATTTATAAATAATATCTAATTAAAATAATTATGAACATTGTTTTATTATTAATAATTCATATACCTCTAGACACTTATAAGGATACCCCGCACTCTAGATGAAGTGAGTTCAACTTACATGTGACTGCTTACCTAGCGTAAACTTATCGAGCAGCGCCTGCGGAACAGGAATAACAGAGTATCGAACAAAGACGACTAACGTCACTATTGCCACAAAACTGCCTAAAACAAAGTCATGAACATCAATCAACACCCAACCAAGAAGCCTGTCACTGGTAATCGCAAGTATGGCGATACTCAACGCTGCCATCCATTTACGGTGATCATAAGGTAAATATTCCATTTTTTGGCTCACGATATAGAGCAGTGACAACCTCACGGCATAAGTACCACAAAGCACCACTACCACGGCCCACACGCCATAAATCGGTGTCACAACAAGATAGCCAATGGTTGCTAAGATCGCACAACCACCCTGTATCCACATTTGCGACTGACTTGAGTCACCGCTAAAACAACCGAGGTTAAGGTAATCCCCTGCATTCTTAATCACGCCGATGGCCAAGAGTGCCACGACGATGGTACCCGCATATTGATAACTGCTAGGCAAAATCAAAGTAATAAAACCGGGTACAGTGAGGATCATCAAACAACCCAACACAATGGCCAGATTAACGCCGACTAGCGCTCTGTCCGCACACTCTTTCTTACCATCTGGTTGTTGCAGCATGGCCACCCGGTTTGGAAACCACCAAAGCGCGTAAGGCTGCAACAACAGACCAAGAATCAACGCGAACTTTCCGCTAACCGCATAAATCGCGAGTTCTTCGACACCGACGAAGCTTGCCATTACCCAGCGGTCGAGCCCCATGATCATATACATTGATGCACCGCCAACCAGAACGGGCAGTCCGAATTTTAAGATCTTCGCCGAGTATTTGAAGCAACCAAAAGATCCCATCTCTTGCCATTGATAACGCACTAAACAAACCATTAGCAACACACTGGATACCGCAGCTGAAATCAACACGCCATCTATACCGTATCCAGCCTCAAGCAAAACAAAAGTCATGATGGCTTGAACACCGGCTTTCAACACATTGAGCATGCAAAAACGTTTCGCCATCGCGTTCATACGCATCAGCGTTAGCGGGATAGAAATCGCCCCATCGAGCATGGTAGGAATAAGCAGAAGCAGTATCTGGTAAGGCTGGAATTCAACTGGCAACATTAAGATTAACAACGGCATATTGAGGGCAATCAAGGCGCCCCCAAGCACGCACACCAGCACGCTCAATGTGAAGCAGTTCGAGACGAGCTTTTGCTTTTCATCACCTTCCGCAACACCCACATAACGATACATGGCATCGACAATACCGAAGCTGAACAATATCGTCCCAATGTCTGCCAGCAAGACAATGACTTCTAAGGAACCATACTCTGCCAACGTCATATTGTGCGTAATGTACGGGATCATCACCAATGAAATCCCTTTCATCATTAATATACCGATGGCGTAGTAAGCCGACTGCTTTAAAGAACCCATAGTCGTCACCTTTTCCTTACCAAGCTGGCTTTAGGAAACTTTTACAGTCTCCAATTAGGTGTCGCAATGTGCGTTTTTGAGGTGACATGACCAAAGAACGGAAACTGTAGGCAATAGCTTGTCTATTCTGTTGTAAACCTCGATAATAGTCAGCATAACCTTCCAGTATTCTCGCCTTTGCGATTTTGAAGCTAGAAGTGGGTAGATTCCATCGTTGACTGTCATTTTGGTAATGTTGAAGAATAGTCTCTATAGACTGCAAATTTCTCAATTTAAGACTTTCAGTTTGGGTAACAGAGCTCGCTCTCATCAAGTAGCCAACCTGCACCGAGTTCAACACACCGATCTGATGGTTTTCACTCATTCGAAGCCACAGTTCCCAATCTTCCCCATACTTGATGTCAGCATTGAAACTGTCTGTTTGAGAAAACACATCCGCTTTCACCATGACCGTTGATGTTCCAATCACATTATTTTCTATGATGAACTCCAACGGGTTCTCGATATTGATGAACAGCTCATCTTGATCTTGAAACTGCGACCAGTAACTAAAGCAGTCGACTATTACTTGGTAATCTTCAGTAAGATGCTCGTAGTTAGTAAAGCTCATCGCGAGATCAGGGTAACGTTGATGAAATTCGAGTTGGCGCTCAATTTTTTCAGGAAACCAGAAATCGTCTGCGTCTAAAAAAGCGATGTATTCACCGGTCGCCTTTTCAATCCCTAGGTTTCTCGCTTGAGGCGCACCAACACCCAATGTGGACAACGTAATAATGCGTTCATCGTCTATAGAAGCAAGATACGTCGACGTTCCATCGTTACTGTTATCGTCAATGACAATCAGCTCAACATCTTGATGAGTCTGCTTTAGTACACTACCAATCGCTTTCGGCAGGTAATCCAAACAATTGTAGGTAGGAATAACAACACTTACTTTAGCCATAATGACGCCCTCAGATTTATCCTTTATATGGCTGACGTTGCATGTTCTATGCCGAGAGTGTCTTGCTATGAAATCACATCTAGATCAGCCACCTACGCGTCCATTCTCAAAATGACGACCAAACACAGATGTTCAAAAAAACTGCAACTCCAATTTGATTATCAATTTGAGAAAACGAGCGACTTCTTAAGGGGTAACCTTCGAAAAGCAATCAGAAAGCCCTCTAAAGCTACGATTCGATCTTGGTTCGTATCTTGCTTTATTGGTTATTAACTTGGCTTGATAGCTTTAGTCATATGGATTTGAGGAGTAAGGAATGAAGAAAGTAGCATTTGTGGCACCAACCTACCCTGTACTCAGTGAGACCTTCATTCAAACAGAAGTCAACTCTGTGAAAGCGTGTGGGCACGATGTTTGTGTAATGACGTTCAAAATTGAAAACAGTGAAAAACAGTTCGACTACGACATTGTCGAAATAGGTAAAAACGTTCGGAAGGGTAAAGTCGCTAGCATTAACTGGATAGGGTTCATCAAGGCTGTCTCATTTATTTCTAAGCAAACCAGCATGCCCAAAAAGTCACTGTTCGCTTATGGGTTTAAATTAGCGCTGCAACTCGCGGAAAATGACGTCGAACACGTTCACGCGCATTTCTGTCAGCACACTACAGCACACGCCATCGTCGCGGCAAAACTGCTGAATATCACCTGCTCGTTCGTTGCTCATGGTCATGATGTTTATGAGTTCGCTTATGACATTGAACATAAAATTTCATCGAGTGATTTTGTGGTTGCAGTGTGTAAAGACATGCTTGCTGACTTCAACACCATGGCGAAAGGAAACATTAAACTCTTGCATTGCGGAGTTAATACCAAACAATTCCAACTCAACCCAAAAATCGAAACGAAGCAACTTCGCTTTGTTTTCCTTGGCCGATTAGTGGAGCAAAAAGGTATCCACCATCTTATTGATGCATTGGCGCCGATTGCCGAACCTCTCGATATTCATCTCGATATCGTCGGTACTGGCGATTTAGAGCAACAGTTAAAGTTACAGGTCAAAGAGCAAGGGCTCACTCGAAACGTGACCTTTCTTGGCGCTAAGCCTCATGAATGGGTGAAAGAGAAACTATCGAATTATGACAGCCTAATCGCGCCCTTCTGTTTTTCCGAAACCGGATGTGTGGATACAGGGCCTCTGGTTTTAAAAGAAGCGATGGCTGTGGGAACGCCAGTCATTACCACCAACATCATGGGATGCAAAGAGATCGTCTCACCAGAGACAGGTTTTGTGGTTAACGAAAAAAACGTGGAAGAATTAAGAGAAGCGATTGAGCGTTTCGCGCAGCTAAGCAGCAACGATAAAGCATCGATGGGTTTAAAGGCGCGTGAGAGAGTGAAAGACAGTTTTAACTCGATCAAACAAGCTCAGCAATTATCTCGTTGGATAGAGAACCCAGCTCCATAAGAAAACGGAGCACCACAAAAACAAAAGAGCGCTACATCCATTTGAAATGTAACGCTCGTCTAGCACTGCCTAATGATGGCGACTTATGCTTTCAGTGACTTTCAGTAGCTTTTCATTAAGAAGCCTAACTAGCCTGCTCGCAGTGCCAAAATAGACTCAATATCTTCGATGTCACGATATTGAGCGAGTTGTTGCTCTTTCGATGAAATAGCCACAATCGACATTCTATCGGCCAGTTCGTTACCTTCAATACCAACGTGACCGTTCACATGGTAGATGGTAATTTTTGAAGCCAGTTCTTGGTAGAGCGCATACGCAGGCTTAATAATATCGAGGTTTTTGATCTCACCGCCAGACTTGGTCCAGCCCTTTTTCTCCCAACCCGTTGCCCACTTAGTAATACAATCAATTGAGTACTTAGAATCACAATAGATCGCAACAGAGAGGCCCGCGTTTAGCTTCTCTTTTGCGAGCAAAAACGCCTGTTTAAGGCCATGCAACTCAGCGGTATTATTGGTACCAACAGGTTGATACAAGCCATACCACAATTCGGTTAATTGGTTGTTTTGGTATACCGCTAACCCCGTCCCTGCTTCACCAGGGTTTGGTTCACACGCACCATCGGTAAAGATCTTGATATCAAAAGGCATATCAGTGATTTGCTGCTCCGAAAGAGGCGGCACCTTAGCTTTCGTCGCCTTACCCGCAGAGTTTGGCTTTGTCGCTGTAGAACCTGACGCAGACGACGTTTTACCACCGAAAGCAGACTCAGCCTCGCCTAGTGTTGGGAACGATTTATATCTCGCACCAGCAAAGCCATCGACTTGAGACTTACAGTCATTCCAAGTGGTAAAAATACCCGGTGTACGACCTTTCCAAACCACATAATATTTCTTAGCCAAACTAACTCCTTACCAAAACCTAAACACACAAACAGTGAATCAGTACATTAGATGCCACCACGCTATACGTTGCAAGGTCTATCACTCTAAAACAGGTCTAAAAAAGCTGCGTTCATAACTCACGATGCAATCAACTTCGTCTGCAAATTCAAACGCTTTAATACACTCGGCATCGTTCAACGATTTAATCCGATACTCTTCATAGGCAGCCAAACTTTCAAAGGTAAACAGCGCCAAGGCAATATTGTTCGCCCCTTCCGACGGTAAAAAATAACCATTGTGTTGGCCCCCGAATTTAGCGACCAGAGGAATCCACATTTTTGCGTATGCCTCAAACTCATTTACCTTTTTAGGATCAATCACATATCGAACATAACAAGTAATCATATTTATACAGCCCTTAAATAATAGGAGAAACACAAAGCCTAAGTTGACATTGAAGTTGAAGCTCACGAGAAAAGGTAATCAACCACGACAAGGTTATAGAACAAAAACACCGCCATGCTGACGCCGATCGTTAGCAGCACATTGCCTGTTTTCCAAATCAACAGACCTGTGACCACCGCGCCTATCAAGTATGGGTTTTCAAGGCTTGGCCAAAATGTTTGTTCTGGTGCAAATACAATTGGCCCCCAAATCGCAGTCAGCACCGCTGGGCTTGAATAGCGCAATAGGAGCCTTGCGGTTTGATTGAGTCGAAGCGGGATTGCAGGCTCAAGAAACAAATACCGGCTAAAGAAAACAATCGCAGTCATGAGTAATATCGTTAACCAAATCATCTCTATTTCCCCTCCACGATTGTCTTGTTACCGTTGTTTCGCTCTTGGAACGACTCGCTGAAAAAGCCCGCTAACATACCGGCGATCACTGCAATCATTAGCCCGCCCTCAATATTGTTAACCGACATGGCAACCGAAGTGACCAATGAAACCACAACACACACAACGACGGGTAGAGTTCGGATTAATGGGAACACCAAAGCGATAAAGGTTGCTGCGACCGCGAAGTCGAGCCCAATCTCATTAAGCGAAGGAATTTGGCTTCCCGCGACAATGCCGACAAAGCTCGCAATATTCCAAACGAGATAAAAACCGCCGCCTACACCCGCAGCATACCAGCGATTAAATTCTTTCTGAGACTGCCCACTACAAATCGCGAACAGCTCATCGGTGAGCCAAAATCCGAGTAATAGACGCCAACGCGCAGGAAGATGGCTAATTTTGTCACGCATCGATACGCTATACAGAAAGTGTCTTGAGGTGATGAACAGTGTGGTCAACAACATAGTGCCTAAACCAATACCCGCTTTGAACATACCCGCAGCGACAAGTTGCGCTGAGCCAGCAAACAAAATAGCCGACATCGCTTGCGCTTGAAGTTGATTCAATCCGGCATCTATCGCATATGAACCGGCTAGAATTCCCCAAGGGATCACCGCAATGCTCAAGGGCATTCCCGCTAAAACGCCCTTCCATAACTGTGTTCGTCTATCCATTGTTTCACTATCCATATAGTTCTTTTCTCTTTTCACATTAGCTATTCAATGTAAGAGGAGTTGAGTCGGTTCGATTGTACAAACTTGCTCGATTTCGCGAACGAATTAGAGCATTTTAATGTATTGCCCCGGCGTGTAGCCATTGGCCTTTTTGAAGTGTCGATGAAAATGGCTTTGATCATGAAAGCCACACTCTTGCGCGGTATCTGAAATGGTATGTCCTTGTTTCAATAACTTACGCGAAAGCCTTAACCGAGATTGGATTTGATACGCATGTGGCGGAAGACCAAACTCTTTTTGAAAAGAACGCACTAAGTGAAACGGACTCAATGCCGCTAACTTAGACAGCTCCTCTAGGGACACATCGGCTTGTGGAAAATCATCTAAGAACTCTTTCACCAAGACAAGCTGGCGCTGAGTTTTCCCATCGAGTTGGGGGTTAAGCGGCGATTTTCCGTGTCGGCTAATCAGTTTAACCAACATCCCGTACATCAAGGTCTCTCTTAACAAGCGATTGTCAGATTCATCAATCGTGTTAAAGACTAATCTCAATTGATTGGCGAGTTCAGGATCTTCAACAACCGCTCTTGGGAAGTAAGGCGCCCCGTAATTGGGTAGGTTTAGCTCTTGAGTGATCTTGGCAAGTTGATCTGGGAGTGGATACATGGCTCGATACGCCCAACCGCCTTCAGTGGCAGAGTGACCGCTATGGACTTCGTCGGCATTGACCAGAATAATCGCATTTTGTGGCGCAATATGATGTCCGCCCGTTCGATAGAAACGCTGAGCGCCCTGCTCGATGACTCCCAGCGTATAGCCCTCGTGGCTGTGGCGCGAGAAGTTCTGCTTTTCGTATTCAGCATTAAGAATTTCAAGGCCGCCGAGCTCTTCGGTTATCTTATATTCGGCCTTTTCTTTAGAGCGTTTATTGTTCTCCATAACAATTCCTAAGCCTGTTAATTATCGAGCGACTTATCAGTCTACTCTATTGTCTCTTTCAGCTTTTGTACAAAATTGCGCATTTGGCGGTTAATACATTTTTTGACCTAGGAATTAAACGGCTCAATAACGTGCTCTAATTGCGAGCAAGATCGTGGTCTTTAAGCAGTTATCGAAGAATTGACAAATCAACGACTTAATCATGCTCATAATCCCCGCCAATTATTAGTAACTGTTCAGAGATATGATGAAGAAAGCCTTAGCATTGATCTTTTTCTTGAGCCTTACGGGTTGCACGCATAATCAGTCCAAAGCACTAAGCATGAACTCCTCGCCAGTCAATACGTATCCTCAATCCATGTCGAACCTGCAACTTTGTGACACCTTGTATTACGGGCGCTCAAGTAACCAGACTCTCGCAGCAATTGGCAGTGAATTCAATCGAAGAGGATTATCCAAGAGTTGGTGTGATACCGAAACCAACAAGCTTTATCTAACAAAGACAATCGATTGGGTAGCTGACCAAGTAGAAGACAAAGAAGATTCAGAGGAAGATGCGTCGGCAGTGGTGTTGCCTGCGAATTGAGAAAGATGAAACGTTCTTGAACAAGAAAAAGGCAAACTGCAGATAGCAAAAAGCGTCCAACCACTTGATTATTTTCAATTACTTAGTTGACAATTAAAAACATAATGCGTCCAAAATTAAAATCATAAGGTGTCCTTTTAATAAACTTCAACAACAGCACGAGAGTTGAGTGAAAGAAAGTTACACAACATTAGAAATGGGCATAACTTGCTACGAGCAGGTTCTGGGTAACCGCATCAAACTATTTTCAATCTCTAGTCTGGTTCTGATCCGCCAAATTTCCTCACGACGAAAAGGCTTTTTGACGCCATTTCGTTTTGTTTTGTTGAAAACCACCATGATGACCTCCTTTTTTTATTTGGTCATCACGATTGTAGTTGGAAGAAAATGAACAAAAGTTTTCCAGTGACTTTCCGAAATTAGAGTATTATGAATAACTATATATGGAAAGTTGTTTAACTTAGTGTTCAATATTGATGTTACAGATCTGTGTAATTTTCATGGTACTTAGCATGATCCTGATTTCATCGAAATCAAGCACCTTCACTGATCACCGCTATAGCTCCTTACTCACAAGGAGGAGCTAAATGAATTAACGCCAAACCACCTAATGAGGTTTCACGGTATTTTTTGTTCATGTCTTTACCCGTTTGGTACATGGTTTCAATCACTTTATCTAGTGAGATAAGGCACTTACTGTTACGTTTTAATGCCATTCTAGAAGCATTGATAGCCTTCATCGCGCCCATTGCATTACGCTCAATACAAGGAACCTGTACCAAGCCTCCAATAGGGTCGCAGGTCATTCCTAACGAATGTTCCATCGCAATTTCTGCGGCAATACAAATCTGCTCGTTACCACCACCACGAAGTGCTGTCAGACCCGCAGCTGCCATCGATGATGAAACACCCACCTCCCCCTGACAGCCAACTTCGGCACCAGAGATAGAAGCATTGGTTTTATATAAAATGCCGATAGCACCAGAAACCGCTAAAAAGTCTTTCAACTGTTTCGTATCTAACGGTCGAATAAAGCGATGATAATAGGTCAGTACCGCAGGAATAACACCTGCAGCACCATTGGTTGGAGATGTGACTACCTGTCCTCCAGCGGCGTTTTCTTCGCTGACCGAAAAAGCAAACAGGTTGATCCAATCCATGATTTCCATCGGATCGCTCTCTACCGCAGCATTGGCTTCAAGCTTTTTAAGCAAATTTGGGGCTCGGCGAGTAACGTTTAGCCCACCATCAAGCACGCCTTCAGTTTCAAAGCCACGTTCCATGCAGCGGCTCATTACACGCCAAATTTGGTCAGCTTTAGCATCAATCGCTTCCATACCTTGAAACGCTAATTCATTTTGCAATACAAAGCCGCCAATGCTCATGCCTTTCTCGTTAGCAAGGTTGAGCATTTCTTCTGCATTTTTGAATGGATTTTCGACTTCAACTTGCGCAGTCGTTACACCATTTTCCAATTCATCTGTCGTTGCAATAAAGCCCCCACCAACAGAATAGTAAGTCTCGAAACCTATCACTTCTCCATGGTTACCAAACGCGGTGATTGTCATACCGTTTTCGTGCAGTGGCAGGTTTTCTTTATGGAACACCATATCGGTATCATAATCGAACATAATGTCATGCTTTCCAGCCAAAGCGAGTGCTTTATCTTTGATCGCAGTACGCATGGCTTGATTAGCGCTAGTAATTTTGATGGTGTCCGGTTTATTACCTAAAAGACCTAAGATCGTTGCTCGATCAGTGTGGTGGCCTATACCTGTGAGTGACAGAGAACCATACAAATCGACTTGGATGCGCACAACTTTTGCTAAGTTCGATTCAATAATACGAGTAAATTGATAGCCCGCAATCATTGGCCCATTGGTATGAGAGCTTGAAGGGCCCACCCCTACTTTGTAAATATCAAATATAGATAGCATAAACGTTCCAAATTGTATTGTTGAGTTGAATTTTGGGTGCAGTAACTCACTGCCTATCACATTGACAGGCAGTCGCTTAACTTGCTGGTTATTTATTAGTTGATGATGCGACTTAAGTCGGCTGTCTCAATGTCCCACGCTCAATAAACTTGGCTGAGACGTTGATGTTAAAGATTCTATCTGTTTGACCATTGATCTGCTGATCTAAGAAAGAAACAGCTTCATTTGAAAGGCGTTTTATATTCTGACGAAATGAAGTAAGTTCATAGCCTGACCATGATGACGGCTCCAAGTCATCGTAGCCGATGACTTGGATATCTTGTGGTATTTTATAGCCAAATTCAAACCGAACAACATCCATAAAGGCATAGGCGATGACATCCGTCGCGCAAAGAACTGAGTCAGGCACACCTTTCTGTTTTATTCTTTTACGTATGAAGGACTTACACGCTTCGTAATCAAAATGGGTAACTAAAGTTTCTGGCCTATGTCCTAACTCATTCTCAATTTCGGATGCAAAACCATTAAAGCGATCATCGTTAGTTTTTGATGGTAAGTGACCAGTAATATACAGAAAGTCTTGGCCATTTCTTTTAAGCATTTCGCTCGCGGCTAGCTCACCGGCCCCATAATTATCGCTAGCGGCATAACTGCAATCAGATTCTACGTCAACACGCATAATCTGAACGACAGGTAATCCAAGCAAATTACATTCATAATATAAGTTAGTTTCGTGGTGCGCTGATGCAGTGATTATTCCATCGACTTTATACTGCAACAAGTTCGTTATGGAATAGCTCTCCTCTTGATTTAACTCGCCAGGAATTAAAAGTGCTGTGTAGCCTTTTGCTTTACATGCCTGAACTAAATGATTGAGCAGTTCTAAATAAATAGGGTAATTAGCACTGGGTAATAGTATTCCAATCAGGTTAGCTCGACTGTTATTTAAAGTGCGTGCATAAGCATTCGGTCGATAGTTAAGTTGTGCTATCGCATCCATCACTTTCTGCTTTGTGTCTTCTTTTGTGTAACCTTTGCCACTCAACACCCGTGATACTGTAGCCTGCGATACCCCCGCTAATCGAGCAACATCGTTAGATGTAGGGTTTTTACTATTTTTTGACACACATAACTCCAAGATTCATTGATTTGATAGTGAACAATCTATTTCTAGTCGTTCTTTCAGCGATAACTTGCATAAATTATGCATGCGGCCACTCATCAATGGCAACTTAAAAAGCATCGGCCCTTATCTCATCACGATGCCGCTCTATTTATCAGAAGTAGTAACGCATACCCGCAGCAAACTGATTCTCGGCCGTATCAAATTTATGACCTGAAGTCAGTTGATCGTTGCCCATATCAATTTGATACTCTGCCCAGAGTAAAAAGGTATTGCGTGTAAAGTGATATTCTAATCCTGGAGCCAATAGATGACGCGTATAGTCAACATCAGTATCACGGCTTTCAAAGTAATTATAATTTAATGTAGGTCGTAACCCATTATCAAAATGATAATAAGCGTAGAATTCCCCGCCCATCGTATCAAACATCGCATTAGTGGTAGAGGAGGTCTCTACCGACTCCCAGTTTTCACCAACGTGAGCTGTTGCACCAAGATACCAATGATCGTCTGCGTAATTAACACCCACCAACAAGATCCGCATCATATCGCCGTTTTCAATGCTATCAACACTGAGGCTAAGATCATTGATTTCATTTTGTTGGTAAGCAAAGCCTACAGACACATTTTCAATACCACTATAACGTAACGAACCACCCAGGCCATTTTCTAACGTTGCTGTCGCTCGGTTGTTTTCAGAACCAGATAAACCGACATCATGTCTCGACGCCTGAAGGGTAATACCATAATGCCAGCTTTCACCAATATCATTGCGATACACCAACGAGTTCTCTGCACGACCTGTACCTGAAGCAATACCCCAGTCTTCTAAATTGTAAACACCTGAAGCACGCGTACCAAAGACACGTCCCATGTCGGTAAACCACGCAACATCATAAAATGCTGACCACTGTTTTGTACCCAGAGATATGTTACCGTACTTATCATGTTTCAGACCAACATAGAGTAAACGGTCATAAATATTATCTCCATTATCACCCGAGTTATAACCCCACTCGGCGTGACCAAACCCCACCCAATCGTTAGATAGAATTTTTTGTCCTTTAAAACCTAGGCGAGAGCTGCCACTATCAACAGTCGTTGGCGTGTCTCCTCCTTTGTCACGGTATCTTGCTTCAAAACGACCATCGATCGTTAACGAATCTCCGGCCTCATTTGTCATGGTCTGAGCTGAAATAGCAGGTAGGGAAAAGAGCGTCGTC
This sequence comes from Vibrio sp. 1S139, assembly GCF_041439475.1. Lineage (NCBI taxonomy): Bacteria > Pseudomonadati > Pseudomonadota > Gammaproteobacteria > Vibrionales > Vibrionaceae > Vibrio > Vibrio sp. 1S139. The sequence goes on along the minus strand of NZ_JBGOOD010000045.1, from coordinate 4,908 downwards.
AGTGCAGTCACACAAACTATAGGCAACTTTTTCATTGTTATTGTTTACCTTTGAGAGTTATTTAAAAAGGGCATTTGATAAATTAGAAGTTGCCGCATCCTTGCGGCAGGTTGGGAGCATATTTGTAATATGAGTTATAATTTAGGGTTAGTAATTCCTGTTGTGCGCTCCAACACATCAAGACCTTGTTGTTTCAGCCAGTAAGGGATATCAATCAGCACCCAGTTTTCAGATAGCTTGTCATCTTGGCGGTAGTACACATCTACGACTTGCATATCGGCTTTGACTTCACCACCAGGTAACCCTAGGAAGCCGCCTGTCGGTACATTAGATAGGTTTGGCCAACCGAAGAAACAAGAGAAGTTACCTTCTGCGAAGCGACATACGTGACCATTGAACACTTTGTCTTTCAGACCGCTACGGAATGGCATTTGATGACCTTTCTGGTAACGAGGAATGGTGTATTGAGCACCAATACCACAAGGACCGTACCAAATCATATCTTCTTGCCAACGCAAACGTAGACATTCACGTAATGTTTCCATGTCAGCAAATGGTGCCGTCTTATTTAAGCGATCAATGTCATCGACCATAAGGTTCATCACTTCTTGAGTTTTCAAACCTTCTTCTGCTGGCGCATCTTCAAATAGCAGACCATCGTGGTTACGAGGTCCCGGGTATACGAAATGATTACCTGTCATTGGTGCTAGAGGGTAACAGCCCGCTTGGTTCATGAAACCTAGTAAGTCTAAGAACAAGCCCGTTTTAGTGATCTTGCCATTTTGGACACAGCTAAACTCAGCGTAGCGAAGGTGCTGTAATTTACCTGTGTATTTAATGCCTAACCAATCGGTATCAAATAAGCCCATAAAATGACCCATACTCATGACCCAGATTTCATCATTGAACTCGTTCTGACCACCGATAAAGATGTCTTGACGACGTTGCATGCGGGTGAGCGACTGCTTTAATGGCTCCCATACTTGTTTTGCAACTTCATCTTTACCTGAACGCTCACGGAATGGATAGCTACCTAAAAACTCATAGTCATCTGACATGAACTCGTCCATCACTGATTGGACTTCAGATGCCTGACACTTTTCTAGCGCCTCAAAGTACTCTCTTACTAATTTTTTTGCAGGTTGAAAACGTGACATATTATTTTTCCGTTGCTAGTTTATCTGATTTATTTTTGGCGAAAACGCCATGTTCTAGTGTTTCTGGTAGGCTTAGCCATACAAATGCTGCGACAAACCACACGATTGGTGAGCCCCACATTGCAGTTTCAAGTGAAGTGTGGCTTTGAATAAAGACAAGAACCATAGGTGCCCACATACCGATGATACGGCCGCCATGGAACAATGCTGCTCCGTAACCACGTAAGTGACTTGGGAATAACTCGATAAAGTAACCACCCCAGATAAGACTTGAAGATAAGCCGAAGTTGTAAAGGAGCCCCAAAATTGCGAGTAGGTTTAAACCCAAAATTTCAACATTTGAAGGGGCAACAAAGAATGCGGCAGACATAACACCCGCGAGGATGAAACCGAATGCGTTGACTTTACGTCCCCATTTATCTGAAATCGCACCCCATATCCAGCCACCAAATAGGTTACCGAAGGCCGCAATAGAAAAGATAAGGCCCACGGTTCCCGCATCGAACATGCGAACTTCTTTAAGATAAGTGGTTACAAAGCCACTAAAAAACTGATAACCATAGAAATTCAACCCTGCCAATAGTAGGCAGCAGAGAGTAAAACGGCGGTAGTTCACAGAGAACATTTCACTCCAGCTACCTTTCTTCTCTTCACCGGTTTCGGTCTTTTCTATATTTTCAGCACCAAAGGCGATATAACGTTTTTCACTTGGGATAAACAACGCCATTAAGCCAGCAATAATGATCGGCGGTAGGCCACCAGCAACCATCAAACCTTGCCAAGGTGCATCAATGTTCGATAGATAAGCCGCGTAACCACCCATAAAGATCAACGCCACTGAGAACATGCTGGATAAGAAGGCGGTCATCTTGCCGCGAATACTAGCTGGGAACATACCTGTCATCACAGTGAATGCGATAGTGGCATAGGCACCTAATGAAAAACCGATGACTAAACGAGCAATGGACCAAGTGATATAGTCTGTCAATGCGATATTAGCCAATGTTGCGGCACCATTTAACAGCGCAACAAAAACTAACCCACGCTTACCTGCTATTTTTGCGGCGACGATAGCACCCAGTAGCGCTCCCACCGATTGCCAAGTGTAGAACTGAGCAGTATGTGCAAGTGTAATAGAGTCGTATGATTCGACAATAAATGGTCGAACATAGTCAATGATTACAAAGTTGTAGGCATAGAAAAAATGTCCTGCCAAAAGTATGATATAAGCCAGTATTCGATGCTGGATCGATACTTCACTCATGTGTTTTAGATTCATGATGTCGTCCTAGAGTTTCAATATTTAGGGCATACATTGCAGTGACAATTACAATCACTCACCTCGCCCGTTCGCTATATATTATTCATAAACCGACCTCGATAAAACATTGATCAATATCAACCTTTAGGTGTACGTATACACTCAAATAATTACATATGAAATCAAATATTTTTTATAATTACATAAAAATCCATTTTAAAATAGAAACTTAACTAGTAGGGATTATTAACTAATGTATACGTATTCATTAAAATATTCACAAGCTGATGGTTATTTTCTTGATAGCGATCACGACCTATTCCGTCGCTTATAATGTAAAATCTCAGCCTAAATAGAACTGAATCAGAGACCACCATGGGTAACATCACACTTTTCATTGTTTTGGGGTATATGGCTCTAACTTTCCTAATTGGCTATTTAATCAGTCGAAAAACAGGCGATAAAGGGAGTGTATCCACAGGAGAAAGGAACTTTAGCGCGTGGGTTGCGGGGGTTTCAATTCTCGCTACTTATGTGAGTGCGATGACATTTATCGGTGTACCTGGATGGGTATATCAAAGTGGAATGGAAGCGCTGATCATTCATATCAACTACCCGATCGTTATCTTTTTCGTTTGTTCTTTTTTCGTCCCAGTTTTTTACAAGATGAAAATTCAGTCAATATACGAATATCTAGAGATTCGTTTTGGCTACAAAGCCAGAATGATTAATGTGGTCGCTTTCTTATTCATTCAAACCATCTCTGCCGCGTTAGCTCTTTACGCGATTGCCCTATTGGTTTCACGTATCTTACCGCTTGATATTTATGAGTGCATTGTGGTGATTTCAATTTTTACCGCCGCTTATACCTACTTGGGTGGGATCGCTGCGGTTATGTGGACGGATGTCTTACAAACCTGTGTACTGGTTTTAGGCTTTAGCTTAGTTTTCTATTTTCTCAGCCAAAGCATCACAATGGATGAAATACTAGCCAATAAAGAGGTCGTTATTGATAAGTTATTGGTCCTAGACACGAGCCTAGACTTTACCAAGGATACGACGCTTTATGCTGGACTATTTGCTGTCGCTTTTTTGCACCTAAGTGTTTACGGATCAAATCAACTTATTATTCAAAGGACGCTAGCAACAAAAGATTTAACGTCAGCACGCAAGTCGATGCTGTATGTGGGATACGGAATGTTTTTTGTTTACTTGCTATTCTCACTTATGGGAGTACTACTGTATATATTCTATAATGGCCAGGAATTTGTGAACGCGAACAGTATCGTTCTTCATTTTGTCTTTAATAATACAAATGAAATCGTGCAAGGTATCGTTACCGCTTCACTCATCGCAGCAGCAATGTCAACTCTTGATTCTACCTATAACTCGATGTCGACCATCTTAACTTATGATATCTACAAGCGTTTTATTCAAAGAAACAGAACAGAGAAACACTACAACATTGTCGCAAAGCGATTTTCCTTATTTTGTGCCGCTATACTAATACTCCCTGCAATGCTAAGCATTTCAAATGAGTCGGTTACAAAGCTCATTGCAAGCTTTACTTCTCTCTTCGTCGGAGTGCGTCTTGGATCATTTTTATTAGGTCTATTTTGCAAACGAGCCAATGAGTCGGGTGTGATATTTGGCACAATCACCAGTCTTATCTCTTTGATGATATGCCATTTATCTAATATTGCATGGCCTTGGCAAGCACCTATTGGAACCTTTGTGTTTATTGCAACAGGCGTTCTGACAAGTCACTACTTCGGTAAGCAAAGCCGTGAAAACATCAAGTTCATTAGTACCCAAGCACAGTTATTTGAACGCCCCACCATTGGGCAGTATGGATTATTACTATTTACCTTATTTACACTCGCTGTATGTTATTATTTGCCAAGTGCTGTTGATTTTGTAAGCGTATCATAAAGTGATACGCACTTTGTGTACGATACATGGCTGAATTTAGGTTTTTGGATAGACTGAGCTGATTACGTATGGGAAGCCTTTGATACCATCCACACAAAAAATAAAGATATCGTTCACTCCTCTATTTTGAAGCTCGGTGAGAATACTGAGCCAGATGTCGGAGGGCATTGTTTGAAACTTTTTCTACCTGCCGAAGCTTGTTCTATCATGGCTACAAGAGACTAAATCTGACAATAAAGATTGAAACCTAGACTCGAACAACATGACTTACCAAAGAAAGTGTGACAACAAAGTTTGTTAGCGATGATCGCTGTTACATTGCCACGCTTTCAAGACGCTTCATAATCGACAATGGGCTAGCATGATAGCTAGCTCAGTATTGGCTCATACAGGTATTACTTATGACTACCTAGTTGAGAACTTCCGACCTTTGGTTGTTGATGGTTATTTAAAATAAGATTTCATAGCGCTCATTTATGAGCGCTTTTTTATGCCAATTTTATGGTTCATCGCGGATTAGCGGGAACTAAAAACAAAAACGGTAGTAAGTGATATGGT
>NZ_JBGOOD010000044.1:0-42164 GCF_041439475.1 Vibrio sp. 1S139 | reverse complement strand
TGTTAGGCCTGCCGCCAGCGTTCAATCTGAGCCATGATCAAACTCTTCAATTTAAAGTTTTGATTACCTAAATTAATAGGTGTGACTCAACGAATACTGACTTCAAAACTACAAAAAGTAATTCTAAAGCTATTACCATTCCAACAGAATGATAATGAATTGACTGTGCCGATAATAAATTATCGATTGGTCACTCAGTTCATTGAAATCAAGTTGAAACCGAAGTTTCATTTTTTGGTATTCATCAACGAGTGCCCACACAGATTGATAGGTTTAAATTGTTAAAGAGCTTTGCTTCTCAAAACTTTCTTTTTACAAAGAAACCCTTGAAAGCGGACGTGAATTCTAGCGATTTAATCTTAAGTGTCAAACACTTTTTAAATTAATTTCTTTCGAACTTTCCGTCTTACTGATTACTGCTGAAGCCTTGTGGCGTCTGCCGTGTCAGTGAGGCGGCATTATAGAGATCATCGAAAACATGGCAACCCCTTTTTTGATAAAAATTCAAAAAACCTTCTTAAGTGGCTACTTTTGCGTCAAAAGGCTCTTTCATCGCTCAAAGCTCATACAATAATGGGCATATTACTTAAAACTTTGCGATTAGATCTTTCGAAAAAGCCTCTATATCTAGTTCAATACTCCATCTCTCGCTCAATTCTAAGATCTTATCTAGCGATTGCTGAACTGTTTTTATCGTCAATGTGTTGTTGTCTAGGTCGTATACCTGTTTTTGCGTGGTGTAATAGAAGTAAAGGATGGTCAGCGCGTCTCGGTCGCCTTGTTCAGCTTTGGGTTGAATACGCTTGAGCTTACGATAAATTTGATTATGGATTTGTTTAAGGTTCCATACATAAAGCGCTTCTTTGAAGTAATCATGCCCTTTCACACGATTCGCGATAATTGCATTCAATGCAACAGATAAGATCACACCTAATACGTTCAAGTGGAAATTACCTGTCGATTCACCCTCGATTGATTGTCCTGAACCAAATAGTTCAATCAGTATGGTTCCGAATACAATGGCGAACACGGCGAGTGAACCAACCAATGAAACCAATAACAGGTTCATCTTCTTTCTATATTCTTCTTTATTGATCTTCTGTAACTTCATTGACTACTTCCTTTTGCAAGCTACCTAATAATTTGCACATACTATCTACGTTAACATTGGGTCGCTTCAACCTTAACCATCTTGTAATGTGGTCATTATCTATTTAATAAGCAGAGTTCTTCTGGTTGTCACTATACGCAACTCTATTTGACTTCATTAATAGAAAAGAGTTACATACCGCCACAATTTTGGTTATTCATCAATTCATGTTGATAAGGCCGTTTCGCTTTATCACATACTGACAAGGTACATTCCATGCGTTCATTCGTATTACGCGCTCGCGCAGCCCCTACAGAGAGCAAACTTATCTTAGAAGGTGTTGGGCAAGATGCTCATACTGAGATTCTGGCTCATACTCTGATGAACACGATCTTCGTTGCTCAATCTCACCGTGAGAATGTCACCGTACACCTTGTATTAGAAAGTACTAAAGACTTTTCACGTACGATCACTTTCGATTCAAATGAGATCACCAACATTGGTGGCTTTCATGAATCGGCATTGTTATCAGCGGTAGTAAGAGCGGTTGATGCTTCTCAAGGTATGACCAAAGAGCAGACTCGTCAGGTTGAACCGGGAATCGTCGTTCGCACTATGAGCTTTGAAAAACTAGTCAAAGAACTGGCTGAAGACCACCAGCTATACATGATGGATAAGAAAGGTGACTTTATCCGTGATGCAGAGATTGCTGAAAACCCATGTTTCCTTCTTACTGATCACATCCCTATGCCGAAGAAAAGCTACAACAGCTTAAAGCGCTTAGGGACAGAAAAAATCAGCTTAGGCCCGAACATGCTGTTTGCTTCTCAGTGCGTTGTATTGATCAATAATGAGCTGGATATTCGCGGTTTCTAGCCTCCGGACTGATAAGCTAAACAAAAAAGAGCTCAACTATGTGAGCTCTTTTTTATTATCTATCTCTTTGTATCAATGGTGTTATCTCGAAATCAGACCTGATTAACCAAAGATGAAGCTGTATAGGAAGCCTGCACCCAACGCCATACCTTTCTGTACTAGAGCTGCACTTAATGGGATTACCGCTTCAGCACGAATGTACAGTGGAATACCAATCACGGCAGCTACTGGAATCGCATACCACATACCTTCACCAGCGTACTGTGCAATTAGGTCTGTAGGAATGAAGCCGTAGATGAATGAACCAATCGCGATACCCATCATTAGGTAAGGGAAAACTTGTTTGAAGTCTTTCCAAGTTGAGAACCAAATTCTCATCCAACGACTAGGTTCTTTCTTCTCTACGATTTCAGCTGTTGCGCTTCCATCCGCTGAACAGCATGAAACCGTTACTTGTAGCTCTTCTTTTTTAGAATCGCAGCAAGATGTCTCTTTTGCCATTACTGGTGCAGGTTCGCCACATGCACTTGTACCACATGAAGATTCCGCTTTAACCGGTGCTGCTTTCTTAGGATCAGAATCACCACAGCTAGTGCCACAGCTTGAAGCTGAACCTGTTGATTCATACGCTTCAGGTTTTACGTAACGCTCAAAGCCAAGCTTCTCAAGTGCGTAACCAGCCACTACAGACACCGTCATTGCTACAAGGAAGTAGAACACAGCAACTTGCCAACCGAAGGTAATCACAAACAAACCAATGATCACTGGGTTCAATAGTGGGCTACCAAATAGGAACACCATCATTGGACCGAAACCCGCTCTTGCACGCAGCAATCCTTTTAAGAAAGGAATGGTCGAACATGAACAGAAAGGTGTAATTGCACCCAGTAGTGCTGCTACTACATAACCCTTACCATTACGTGAGCTCAGGATAGATTGAATCTTTTCTGGTGTAAGGAACTCTTGAAGAATCCCAACAATGTAGCTGATCGCTAAGAAAAGGATAATTAGCTCTACTGCTAAGAAAGCGAACATATCAAGTGCGTCTTTCAGCATTGTTAACATTTCATTGCTCATAATTAACTCCAAACTGGATTGAAGGTCGGGCTCTATGAGAAAAGTAACCAACCCTTAATTTCGAACATTCTCGAATTATAGAAATAAACAGCTCCAGAACAAGAATTATTTCGATAAAAATCGAAATTATTTTCGAAAACACAGTTTTTCAATAGCTTACATAGACACCGTTTTTAAATTTGAATTCGACATACATTTCGACTAACATCGAAATTAAATCTTGAGGAGTTAATATGAACTTAGAAGTCGTTGCGAAAGCACTTAAAGAGTTGGGGCACCCTATTCGCCTAACCATTTATAAGAGTGTCGTTAAAGCTGGCTACCAAGGCATTGCAGTTGGCGGCCTACAAGAAGAGCTAGGCATTCCCGGTTCTACCTTGTCTCACCACATATCAAGCTTGGCGTCTGCGGGCCTAATCAGCCAAAGACGAGAAGGAAGAACTCTATTCTGCGTGGCGGAGTATGAGTGCCTAGAAGGTGTGATTGATTTCTTACAAGACGAATGTTGCGTAAATGAACAGTGCAACTAATGCACCTTTGAAGCTCGAACAAGTCTGGGCCGAGTATCAGCAAGCATTAAAGTCATTCCTGCATTCAAAGGTCAACAACTCTGCGGATGTAGACGACTTGCTCCAAGATATCTTGATTAAGACCTATCAGAACTTAGATAAGGTACAAGATGCTAGCAGTGTTAAGGCTTGGCTGTTCCAGTTAGCCAACAACACCATTATCGACTTCTACCGTAAGCATGCACGCCAACAACGTGATAGCCAAATTGATGCTGAAGATCTGTGGTTTACCGATTTAGACCACGACTCTGAATTTAAGCAGAAACTTTCATTGTGTATTGAACCTTTTATTCAGGCATTGCCAGAACAAAGTTCATCGCTACTGCTTGCGGTCGACATCAAAGGCCAAAGCCAAAAAGAGATCGCAGAAGCGCAGAACGTCAGCTATTCAACGGTTAAATCCCGCGTACAAAAAAGCCGTGCTGATCTTAAGAACCTGTTTGAAGAGTGTTGTAACTTGTCCCTTGATCAACAAGGCAATGTGATTGATTGCGAGCTTAAGCCGAACGCCAGCTGCGGCAAGTGTTAATCGTTACATCGAATCCGTTATTTCAATAGAACAAAGCCAGCAATTAATGCTGGCTTTGTTGTTTTCATAATCTGCAAATCATGCTTTGTTTATGCGAATCGAGTGCTTAAGCGAACCTAGTGTTTAGTCGAACCGAACTATGCTGCTTCCGCTTTTACCACAGGTTGATAGCGCCCCGGTTTATGATTCATTGCTAGAATCAAGTTGGTGACTATCGCACCAAGCACAGACAGAAGAACCAATGACACATCAACAATGAACAGAGAAAGCACAACAATCGTGCAGTCTAATGCCATCTGAACCTTACCTGCTCGAATTCCAAAACGTTCTTGTAAGAACAACGCCAGAATGTTGAAGCCACCTAAGCTCATCTTGTGACGGAAAATCACCAGCATACCGGTACCAATCAAGCCACCACCAAGTAAAGCTGCATACAATGCATGAATTTCGGCAATTTGAATCACGTGATACAAGTGATCCACGGCGAACGAAACAATCGAAACCGCGATAAACGTATTGATTGTGAAGCGCCAGCCCATACGAGCAACCGACAAAATATAGAAAGGTAAGTTAAGTGCGAAGAATACTTGGCCAAAGCTCAAATCTGTTACTTTGGTAATGAAGATCGCTAGACCAGCCGTGCCCCCGGTGAGCAAACCGACTTGGTTGAAAAAGATAACGCCGAGTGAAACCAATGCGCTACCTAAGATCAGTGCCAGTAAGTTTTCGCGAAGATTATGATCTTTATCCATGTGAATGACTCTCCCTGAATCTTTTAACATCGCGTTTCAGTAGTCTTGAAACGATTTATGCCCAAATTTACGATGTTTGACAGATAAGTCGAGTGAACGAGCAATGTTGCTTAGTGATTAGTTTGTATATTAGTTTTTACAGCTTTGTGAAACTTTAAATTAAACAGCTAGTTATAAGCCTTAATTTAGACTTTCATTCTTAATTAGATACTTGTTTCTATTAACTAACGAGCTTCAAGTTTTCTTATTTATTGAGCGCGTTTTATACCAATTCCAATCAAGCGACAATCTATGCATAAAACGCATAGACTACATCACAAATGGTCATTTGATACATACCCGACTCATCACTATGATGCGCGACTTCTTACAACATTGAGCGCATGTCAACACCGTATGTTTTCACAATCTCTTTTTGCCCAACTTGCCAGAATGACGTTATTCCTCGTCATTAGTTTGGTTATTGTGCATCACAGTCAGCCATTGATTGATCTCTTGGCTCAGCATGCCGTAAGCAGTGGTTGCCACCAGCAGTCAGGGCATGATCATTCTGGGCACGAACATCACCATGAGATGACTGACCAACACATGTCAGCGCAAGACCACTCACATCACCACCATTAATTTAAGAGTATTAGAATGAGCATTTTCCGTTTTCCTTTACTGGTATGGCTAGGGATAGGCACACTTATTATCAGTCTAGGGATCAGACAATCATTCGGCATTTTCATGATGCCAATTTCAGAGCATTTCGGCACGGGTCGAGAGTTTTTCAGCTTCTCTATTGCTCTACAAAACTTATTGTTCGGTGTGTTCCAACCTTTTGTTGGTATGGCCGCTGACAAATGGGGAGCAAGACGCATCATTATTGCTGGCGCATGTGCTTACGGTTTGGGTTTACTTCTTACCTCAATTTCTACCGAATCGAGCATGCTTTACGTTTCGTTAGGCGCACTGGTTGGTCTTGGCTTGAGTGCGACAAGTTACGTGATCGTGCTTGGCGCAGTAGCGAAAGTTGTACCAGCAGAGCACGCGGCTAAGGCGTTTGGCTTAACCACGGCTGCAGGTTCATTTGGTATGTTCGCGGTAATTCCGGGCGCACAATACATGCTGAATGAATTTGACTGGCAGAGTGCGATGCAAGTGTTTGGCGTACTGTGTTGTTTGATGATCTCTTTTGCGCTGTTCATGCGAGCGCCTAAAGCAGCCTCAAACAAACAAGCGCAAGCTGAAGAGAACCAAACACTCAAAGAAGCGTTGTCTGAAGCGTTTGCTCACAAAGGTTACTGGTTGATTCACGCGGGCTTCTTCGTGTGCGGTTTCCACGTAATGTTTATCGCAACGCACTTACCGAGCTATTTAGCAGATAAAGACCTACCCGCGAGCAGCGCTGCGATGGCACTGGCTTACGTTGGCATCTTCAACATCTTTGGGTCTTACTTCTGGGGTGTAATGGGCGACAAGTTCAGCAAACGCCACGTTATGTCTGCACTGTACTTAGTGCGTACTGTGGTTATCGGTGCGTTTGTGACTCTGCCTGTGACTGAATCAACCGCGGCTATCTTCGGTGCGGCCATTGGATTCTGTTGGTTGGGTACAGTTCCGCTAACGTCTGGCTTAGTTCGTCAGATCTTCGGTGCCCGTTACCTATCAACGTTGTACGGTTTGGTGTTCTTTACTCACCAAGTGGGTAGCTTCTTAGGCGCTTGGGTGGGTGGTCGTATATACGATTACTACGGTTCTTACGAGCCAATCTGGTGGTCAACGGTGGTACTGGCATTTGCAGCAGCACTTATCCATTTACCAATCAATGACAAGCCGATTGAGCGAGTGAAATTGGCAATGGCTTAACGTTTTATGCTGACTCCCCCACTAGCGTAAACAACAAGTCGTTCCAATAAAGCGAGTGAGTATTGAAAGGAAGCATCCTGAGATACTCACTCGCTTTTTTGTTGGTCGCGATAATAGAAACTATAACTAGCGAAACTGGCATAAAGCTCACTGAATAATAAGACTATTCTCTTGGTTTTCATTTATAGTATCCACCCGCTCCTTTAAAACTAATCCGCAGGCTTATGGAATACATGGATCAGACTGTCCTTATCGCAATGGCACTTATTTTTGTCGGCTCATTTGTGCAAACCGCAATCGGCTTTGGTTTGGCCATTGTTGCAGCTCCACTGCTGTTTTTGGTCTCTCCTGATTATGTACCTGCACCTATCTGTTTAATCGGTCTGTTTATCTCGTTATTCAACGCTTTTAAACATCGAGCAAATATCTCTATTGGCGGATTAAAAATCGCATTGCTGGGCCGCATTCCGGGGTCACTGGCAGGTGGCGCTTTGTTAGTGATGGTTTCAACGAGCGTGTTATCACTATGGTTGGGCTTATTGGTTGTATTCGCCGTGATTGTTAGCTTACTGCCGTTTAGGTTAGAACCGACGCCTGCCAAAATGGGTATCGCGGGATTCTTCTCAGGCTTCTTCGGTACCAGCTCTGGTATTGGTGGGCCGCCAATGGCACTGCTACTTCAACACCAAGATGCCAATCAACTTCGTGGTAACCTATCTGCGTTTTTTGTGTTTAGTTCTATCATTTCATTACTGGTACAGATCCCAATTGGCTTCTTCACGATGCACCATTTGATCATCACAATCCCGCTACTTCCTGCCGCTTGGTTGGGTTACAAAGTGGCGTTAATGACGACACAAAGCATCCCTAAAGAGAAGATACGCATTGGTTCATTACTGCTATGTTCTCTCAGTGGCTTTACGGCAATCTGGCAGGGTTTAGCTGGCTAGTTATTGGCGATAAAGACAAGAAGAAAGACATCTTAGAAAACCAACACAAACACCCAGTAGATAAAAGGACGCTCTATGACTTACGACGAATTCAACGCATTCTGCGAGTCACTGCCTGCAACCAGTTATGTGATGCAGTGGAATAACTCGCACGTTTGGAAAGTGGGTGGCAAGGTGTTTGCGATTGGTGGTTGGGGACCGAAAGATGAGCCTGCGTTTATCTTCAAGGCGTCTGATCAGAACTTCGACTTTCTGAAAGAGGAACCCGGTTATAAACCTGCTCCTTACTTTGCTTCGCGTGGTATGAAATGGATTCAGCTGTTTGAAAGCACGCCAGAAAGGGATGAGGAGCTGAGATACTACCTCACTGAGTCACACCGAATTGTGTCCTTAGGTTTAACCAAAAAGAAACAAGCAGAGCTAGGGCTCAATCAGTAGCGTTTATTACGTACTGCTAATCTGAGCCCTTCTTTTGCAGTGAGGAAGGCCCCCTAAGAAGTCTGTTTCAAAAATGCAGGTAAATAGCGTTCTATTTTTTGCTCTGAGATAAGCGGCACCAATAAATAGATCAAACCCGCAAAGGCAATAGATCCGGCCAAGTCTTCAGGTCGATGCATGCCAAGCCAAACACGGCTATAGGCGACACCACCAGCCCAAACCAGTAAACCGCCGACTAGATAAAAGCGTTTCGCCTCTAAGAACAAACCACCAAAGAACGCCAAACACACACCGACAAAGATCATATGTCCAGATGGGAAAGAGTAGTCCGTTTCGCCAAGCCAATGACGCGTGCGCCACTCGCTCACCTTATCTTGTACAGACTCAATCGCAGCATTCTTTTCAACCAATGGTAATTCGTAAAACACTTCCGGCATTTCAACGACTTCTTGTGTCACTAAATACTCAGAATAAGGACGAGGACTCTCAGTGGAATGCTTTAAGAAGGTTTTCGCTGCAAAGCTAAGCACCAACAACAAGCCGAGCTGCAGACAAAGACTGACTAACTTAGCTTTGGAAAACTTCATCGTGAACAATACTAAAGACAAAATCGCTAGTGTTACCAAGAATCCTTGATTGCCCGCAGAGTAAGTCACAAACGTTATGAAGGCACCGTAAAAAGGCAGAACCGCACTTCCAAGGTCGAAGTCAGATCCAAAGATCAAAAAGGGTACTAGAGAATACAAGCTTAAAACGAGCAGTAATAGGCCTTTGGATTTGTTAGAGAACAGAGAAGTCATGGCTAAGATCTTTGAGATAAAGTGGTTGGATGCTATCGCAGCTTAGCATCGCCTATATCAATTTTATGTCAAAACGGTCAGTAAACCGTCATGGTGTAACAATAATCGATTAAAGGGCCTCTTGAGTATTGAGCTGATGAACTGTCACGCCATCACCAATAATACAGACCATCCACTTGTGCACATATAGACATCAAAACCCACTAAACATAACCTGCGCCCGACTAAACACCGCACGCCAAGGTCTGCCGATAAAGTGAACACTTACCGGATTATAAGGCCAGAATCTGAAAAACTTTGCTGTCAGTCCTTTAAATCCACTATCGAAAGGATTACCATCTGGTCTGCTTTCAAAGCAAAACAAATTATTAATTTTTATTCTCAGGGCGGGGCGAAATTCCCCACCGGCGGTATGTCCTTAGTAAAATCTAAAGATAAGCCCGCGAGCGCTCGATTCGTCGAGGTCAGCAGATCTGGTGAGATGCCAGAGTCGACGGTTATAGTCCGGATGAGAGAGAATGGAAACACACTCGTTTAAGTTGGAAAGGCGCACCTATCTATTGGGTGATGCCTCCAACTCAGACGGGTGCATTTCGTTTTGGATAAAACCATGATGAACCGACTTGTAATGAGTTGGCTTTGTTGTGCTCGGTTGAGATCCCTCATACAGCCCTGATTCTGGTGATATTTTAGGAGTTTAACCATGAATCAGTCTTCACTACTTGCCGAATTTGGCGAACCAATCACTCGCGTTGAAAACGCACTGCAAGCTCTGCGCGAAGGTCGTGGCGTACTTCTACTTGACGATGAAGATCGTGAGAACGAAGGCGACATCATCTACTCAGTAGAACACCTGACGAATGCTCAAATGGCGCTTATGATCCGCGAATGCAGCGGCATTGTGTGCCTGTGTCTAACTGACGAGCAAGCGAACCAACTTGAACTTCCACCTATGGTTGTTGATAACAACAGCGCAAACCAAACAGCGTTTACCGTAACTATCGAAGCGAAAGTTGGCGTAACGACAGGTGTTTCTGCCGCTGACCGTGTAACTACGATCAAGACAGCTGCAAACCCAACGGCTAAACCTACTGACCTTGCTCGCCCTGGCCACGTATTCCCATTGCGTGCTCGTAAAGGTGGCGTACTTGCTCGCCGCGGCCACACAGAAGGTACTGTGGATCTTATGCAAATGGCTGGTCTTCAATCGGCAGGCGTACTATGTGAAGTAACCAACCCAGACGGCACAATGGCAAAAGCGCCAGAGATCGTTGCTTTCGGCAAACTTCACAACATGCCAGTACTGACCATTGAAGATATGGTTATGTACCGCACTGAGTTCGACCTTAAGCTTGCGTAACGTTTAGTGCTAAACGCTTAGCTCTTAAGCTAACGAAACTCAGAAATGAACATTGAAAGGTCTCACTCTTACTGCTTTTTCTAGTTAAAAGTATATAAAGGGTGAGGCCTTCTTCATTTCCTACACTGAAATCTAAGTTCCATCTCATCGCCCACGACTAACCTCTCAAAAAATCCTGCAAAATATGAAAAACATTCACTAGAATGGTGAAGTCATGCACCATCATTGATCATCCATAATTACAGTGAAATCATAAGCAACTGAAATATAACACTTATTTATTTTGGCACGGTGTCTGCACTACCACTAAGTAGGTATACAAATATTAGGAGTTGAATATGTTTGTAGTTATTTCAGTGGGTTTATCCCTATTAGTACTTGCGGCCCTGTTTCATTTCTCAAGGAAGAGACAAACAGCGCTATCACACAGGTTTGAAACCTTAGTTCTGCTTAGAGAATTATTGTTGTTATCACGCAAACATCGCGCGGCAACGCACTATGCTCTAGCTTATAAGTTGTCTAGCGACTCGATTCGCAAAGTGAACGAGATTTACGACAACATACTTGAAGTATCTGAACTGCTTCAGTCCCATGTGTCGTTTGATAGCCGCCCTATGTATCGCATCTATCACCTCAAGCTCATCGCCATGCACAGCGACTGGCAAAACCGTAGCTTGGTGCGTAACCAATCGATTCATGGCAAAACGATACGTCACAGCATGTTCTTAATGGATGAAGTGATGATCATCTGGCTTATTCAGTCTGAGCGAGAAGACATGAGCCGTGAGTATCACATGAATTGGCAACAGATCTTAGACTGCATGGAGATCCTGACCAAGTTACGCATGTGCATACCTGATATGGAGAAGCCTGAGGAGTACGCGAGATTCAAATTCTACGCCTCTCAGACACACAGAAAACTCAACCAGTTATCGATTATCTGCCCTCTTAGTAGTGGGTCACCGGTTTGTACGCGAGCGATGCATGCACTCTCAGAGATCGCATCAAGTAACGAAGCGACCCAACCGGCAGATAGCATGTACGAATTAACCAGTGATATCTCTAGCGTCGTGTCGCAAGTTTACGACCAAGTATTATCCGATATTACGAGAAGCTTGTATCAGCCTTTACCAGACGTAAACGAAAAGGTAATAAATACCCGATTATCCGTACATCATTACATGTAAAGACTTCGTGAGAGGAGAGCGTGCTGGAACTCTGAATTATTGAGTTCAAATCCGATATCACCATTGATATCGGATTTTTGTATTTATGAGCTTTTAAAATTCTATCGCTATGTATCATTGCCTATGAAGTTTCAAACATCGCCAGATTTGATATCGCTAGACCAAGCTTCTGCGGCAAAATCAATAAACTGACGAACAACCGGAAGCTGATAGCTGCGAGACAGATACACCGCCCAAAGCACGCTGCTTGGCGAAACAAACTCATCCAATATTCGTATCAATTTGCCATTCGCAATCAGTGGGTTGGCTAAGTCACAGGGCAATCGAACAACCCCTTTACCATGCTGTGCAGCGCGGGTTAATACCCCAACATCATTAGCTTTGATAGTGCCAGACACCTCAACCGAAAAATGCTGATTATCCTTAACGAAATCCCACTTAGAAACACTCAAATGGCGAAAACAATTGTGCTGTCGAAGCTCGTCGACTGTTTTAGGTTGACCATGTTTGTCTAAATAAGCTTGCGATGCACACACCACCGAATCAATTTCCATTAGCTTACGAGCAATCAAGCTATCGTCAGGTTGGTCGGTATAACGCAGCGCAATATCGATTCTGTCATCCACCAGCTGAGCAAAACGGTCAGAAGCAAAAAGTTCTACCGTGATATTGGGGTGAAGCTCTGTGAACTGCTCAACCACATCCAACAACATGTGCTGAGTTAAACCAATCGGAGCAGCAATTCGAATCACACCTGAAAGATCATCGGTTTGATTGAGTGAAGTAACTTCTAGCTCAGCGGTCTCATGGAGGATCTTCTCACAGCGCTGCAGAGCGATTTCCCCTGCCGCGGTTAAGCTCACCTTTCGAGTCGTCCTATGTAATAGCCTCTGCTTCAGCCACCCTTCTATCTCTTGAACATGACGTGAAACCTGCAACCGACTCATGTCCAAATGCTCAGCTGCTTGGGTGAAGCTGGCACAATTCGCAACTTCAACAAAGCTACGCATTGCCGTCAACCTATCCATCACACTTTCCCTTATCCACTGAATAAAACCTATTAGCTAGCTACATAGATACAATCTACATCATTTTATGATATTTATCGCAACCTAGTGAGCTATTAGACTGCAATGGCTGTCGAGAAACAGACTCAATAAATTAGATAATTGGAGAAACATTATGAAAATTGCAGTATTAGGCGCATCAGGTTGGATTGGTAGTCACATCGCTCAAGAAGCTCAAGCTCGCGGACATGAAGTTGTTGCTGTTGTAAGAGATGCAATCCGCGTAGAAACCCAAGGCATTGAAGTTCGTTCATTTGATTTACAAGACGAAGCCGCAAATCTAGCAAACGCACTATCCGGCGTTGATGCAGTAATTACTTCGATTGGCGGACGCGCTCTAGGTAATCACGACATCGTAAAAAGCACAGCAACTAAGCTGCTTGATACACTACCAAGCATTGGTATCGAACGTCTACTTTGGGTTGGCGGTGCAGGCTCATTAGAAGTAGCACCAAATGTACCGTTAGTGACCGTTCCTGACTTCCCTGCGGATTACAAAAACGAAGCGTTAGCACAGGGCGAAGCGCTTGAAGTGTTCAAGCAATCGAACAGCGAAGTTAATTGGACGTTCATTAGCCCAGCAGCAGAAATCTTCCCGGGCGAGAAACTATCAACCTACCGTACCGGTGGCGACCAACTGCTCACCGACCAAGATGGCAACAGCAAAATATCCGTTAGCGATTACGCTATTGCGATGATTGATGAACTCGAAGCTGGCAAATTCCCACGCCAACGTATTGGTGTTGCGTACTAGTCAGCTCATATATAAAAACTAAAAAAAGCCGCTTGTTCAAAACAATGCGGCTTTCTCATCTTTTACTGAGCATTCCTTTAATCCAATGGCAGATGCCCTGTTTTCACTAGGATAACCGTCTCTTCTTCCACATAAGGAAAATGCTCACTCATGTGTGGGCTGCGCATCCATGTGTGTTTTGGATACTCACCATGTTCGTCTTTAAAGGTGCCAGAAAGTACAAATATCTCTTCACCGCCAAAGTGGCGATGCGGCTGAAAACGTTCGCCAACCGGCCACTTCACTAACGCGACATGCTCGTGTTCGAACTCATGCAGTGGCATCACTTGTAAGCCGCCAATACCCTGAAGCCATTCTGTTTCCAAAGTATTAATACGAACTTGAGTTAAGTCTCTCGCGTCAAATTGGTTGAGCTTAACCAAGATCGTACAGCCATTTTTGCTGGATGGGGAATGCGCGCTGCCCGGCGGATTACGGATATAAGTGCCCGCTGGGAAATCTCCGGTTTCATCAGAGAACACACCCTCTAATACGAAGATCTCTTCACCTTGCGGATGTGGGTGCTCAGAAAACGAAGAGTCAGGATCGTACTTCACCACGCTGGTCGTGTGGCCCGATTCTTTCTCTTCTCTTTCAAGTGGCTTACGCCAAACCCCTTTAGCAGGGCTTGCGACCCAATCTAATGTCTCGGTTTCTATAACCAGTCTCTTTGAAAAGTCCATATTGAACATAATGGCGACCTTACTCTTGTTATCGTTTTAATTATTATTGTTGTCTTTCTCGTTTCTATTCTACGCGAATACTGATCAAGGAGGCTATCTCGCTGCTATTTTGCCTGCGCGATAGCCACCTAAAAAGAATCCTAATTAATTGCGGCCAGCAATCACTCCGCCATCAACATCCCAGATTGCACCCGTTACCCAATCTGCACTGTCTGACAGTAGGAAAGAGATGCTATTAGCGATGTCTTTCGGCAAACCTACTCGACCAATAGGATGGAACGCGTTGAAGCCTTCTAGCGCTTGATCCACTTCTTCAGGTTTGATGAAAGATTCGTAAATCGGCGTTTTAACAACAGCAGGAGAAACCGCATTCACGCGAATGTTGTAGTCCGCAAGCTCCATCGCCATGTGCTGTGTTAAAGCGTGCAAGCCAGCTTTTGCCATTGAATACGCAGAGGATGGTGTCGCTCTAATAGCTTGTTTGGCCCACATAGAGCCTACATTTACCACGTTTCCGCCACCGTTTTTGATCATCAACTTGCTGACAGCTTGAGTGATGAAGAAGGTTGCTTTATTGAGCTGCATGTATTGCTCGTAATCAGATTCTTGGTGTTCAATAAACGCTTTAGGGTTGAAGTAACCAGCCGCATTCACAAGGTAACCAATACCTTCTTCGAGCGACTCTAAATGCGTAATAAGACGAGACACACTTGCATCATCATAAAGGTTAGCTTGCCAGCCTGAAGCATGACCGAGCGATTGCAGCTCTGACACCGCTTTATCTAACTTAGTTGGGTTATTGCCGACCACCAACACATGGATGTTTTGAGCGACTAACTGCTTCGCTGTTTCAAAGCCCATGCCGCTTGTGCCACCAATTACGACTGCAATACCATTTTTAGTGAAGTTCATTTTGTTATCTCCTAAGTCATGTGAACGTGGTAATCTTAGGCTTTGAACTAACACTATGAATAGTAAGTACAAATCGGTTAGGTAGGTACTTATTGGTACATCTTTATGAAAAATCAGGAAAACTTTTTTTCAAGAAAATCGGCACCAGAGCGTTCCGCTCGTATGGTCGAAACCATCTACGGCTGTAAATGGTCGCTAACGGTTTACCAATTACTGGCAAATGGCATTAATCGCCCCGGTGAAATGGTGCGCTCGGTCGAAGGGTTATCGACCAAAGTATTGAATGAATGCTTGAAGCGAAATGTTGAGTTTGGGATTTTGGATAAGCAGATGTTCAACGAACTCCCACCAAGAGTTGAATACCAAGTGACGCCGTTCGGCGAGAAGTTCTTGTTGATTCTAGACCAGCTGGAAAACCTACAAAACGAAATCGACGAGATGTAAGTTTGAGCCAGTCCAACTATTGCCAAAAACAGCAGACAGAAAAAGGAAGGCAACAAGCAGCACTTAGCTCACTGGCATTTGCTCAAAGCGACCTTTTACAAAATCAATGAAGGTTCGAATTCGACTTGGTTGATAGCGGTCTCGATGGTAGATCGCTGAAAAGTCCACTTTAGGTACTATCCACTCATCAAACACTTGCAGCAGTTGCCCGTCGTTGAGTTCTTGTAAGCAATAGATAGTTGGAACACGAATAATTCCGTTGCCCGATTTCGCGCCCTGTACTAACACTCGCCCATTCTTACATTGCAGCCTACCCGTGACATGAACATCGACTGTTTTCTTGGTGTCATCCAAAGCTTGAAAGCTCCACTTACGCACAGACCCCGTTAAGCAGTCATGGTGAATGAGATCTTTAGGATGGTTTGGCTTTCCTTTGCGAGCAAAATATTCAGGGCTTGCGAGCGTTCCCATCTCGATGTCCAAAAGCTTTCTCGCGATAAAGCCCGCATCTTCAAGGCTTCCCATACGAAATGCGATATCGAACGCGTCTTCAATCAAGTCGACTCGGTTACTACTGAAATCAAGGCTGATGCTGATGTCTGGGTAGAGTTGCATGAACTCATTGACCAGATCCGCGATGATCACCTCGCCCAGATAACCACCAACACAGTTTACTTTTATGTCGCCACGTACTTCTTCGACGTCATCCACAGCAGCAATCAAGGCTTGGTCTATATTATCTAAGGCTTGTTCACATCTCGCGTACAGATCTTGCCCTGCGTGAGTCAACCTTAAGGTTCGAGTGGTGCGGATAAACAGTGTCACACCCATCTGCTTTTCTAGGCTGCTCACTTGGCGTGATACGTGGGAACGAGACACATCCAACTCCTCCGCCGCTTTGGTGAAATTACCTAAACGAGCGATCAGCACGAAAGAACGAATATCAGACAGGTTAATTTGATTGAGCATGGCCGCCAACTTACTAGTGAGGTTATGAGATAGACACTTTTATTGTTACACCACAGCAACAGTGTTTCAAGTAAAGCGCTATATATCAACAATTCTATTTTCCTTAATATACCTCCATCGCAACGAAGCAAGGCAACAAGCACTTGATTCGAATGCACTTAAACAACCCGTCGTAGCCAACCGACGCAATAAAAGTACAGAGGAAATAAAATGAAAAAACTAATCGTAATTACAGGTGCAAGCTCTGGTATTGGTGAAGCAATCGCTCGTCGTCTAAGCGATGAAGGTCACCCTCTGCTACTTTTAGCTCGTCGTGTTGATCGCCTTGAAGCGCTGAATCTACCAAACTCACTGTCAGTAAAAGTAGACGTAACAGACAAAGCGTCTTTTGATGCAGCAATCGCACAAGGTGAAGAGAAGTTTGGCCCTGTAGATGCACTTATCAACAATGCTGGTGCAATGCTTCTTGGTCAAATTGATACTCAAGACGCACAAGAGTGGAAGACAATGTTCGACGTGAACGTAATTGGTCTTCTAAACGGCATGCAATCTGTACTTGCTCCGATGATGGAACGCAACACGGGTACTATCATCAACATCAGCTCTATCGCGGGTAAGAAAACATTCCCAAGCCACGCAGCTTACTGTGGTACTAAATTCGCGGTACACGCTATTTCTGAGAACGTTCGTGAAGAAGTGGCGGCTTCAAATGTTCGTGTTACCACTATCGCACCGGGTGCTGTAGAAACTGAGCTTCTGTCTCACACAACATCTCAAGAGATCAAAGACGGTTACGATTCTTGGAAAGAAGACATGGGTGGCGTATTGGCAGCTGACGATATCGCTCGCGCTGTATCATTCGCTTACCAACAACCACAGAATGTATGTATCCGTGAGATTGCTCTAGCACCAACTAAGCAACAGCCATAGGCCTTTGCCATCGCTAATAAATAAGCGATGAACTAAAAAAGCGCCACGACTTAACAAGTCGTGGCGCTTTTGTTTTGATTCAATCTAATTGCTAGTAAGAAGCGTGATTAAAACTCAACGCGGTAAACTGACGTGCTACCACTCACTTCGTTGCCAACCGCAATAAAGTGGTTACCAGAACGAGTGAAATACTTGATTGATTCTGGACCTAAATCACCCGCTTTAGCGTTGTAAGTCTCGTTGTCGCAATCACCGTCTTCATCAACCTTAGTGCACACTGGCTGAGTAAAGTCGCGATTGTTCAAGTAGCTGATGAAACTTGCGTTTTTAGGCTGTGTTACGTCGTAAACCATGATGCCACCTTGGCGCTCAAGTCCAATAAAGGCATAGTGCTTGCCGTTGATCTCCGCCACTTCGATCGCTTCAGGTTCTACGCCTTTATCATCACTACGATCGTCACCGCTTTGGTTGTTATCATTGGTGCTGTTGAAGCTTGCAGGATCTTGCTCAAGTACGATTCGAGCAAAATCATCGCCGCTATCAAACACTAGCTCGCCTGACTCATCCCAGATAGAGAACGAGCGGCTGCCGAATGCTTGAACCTTTTGGTCAGCAGCGAGTGTCCCTTGTGGCTTAATCACTTTAAGACGTGCAAGTTGCTTGTTGTCTTTCAATGCGCCATCTAATGGGTGGTTAGCGTCAATATCTAACTTCTTGCCGCGTACTTCATCGACATAAGCGATACAAAAGTCTTTTTCTGTGGTGTAGTTTTCGGTGCCTTGATAATCGTCACCGTCCCACTCAAAACCTTTCTCATCACACATTTCTTGCGTAGTCTTGATGCCATATTCACGACCATCACCTTCGTTCGCAGTCACGATGTAGGTGTTGCCATCAACACTGTAGCTAGTGATGCTATCTGGCATGTAGAGGCCTTCTAACATCGCGTAGCTTTGCAGATTACCGATATTTTTGTCTTTGTTTGACGCATCTAGCTTAGCGTTATCCCAAGGCTTTCCGCCTAGTCCAAGAATCGCATCCACATGTGCACTCGCCACATCAATCGCTGCCAACGCGTTGTTCTCTTGCAGGGCAACGTAGAGTTTTCCGTTATCCGCAAATGTTAGGTATTCCGGTTCAAGATCTTGAGCAACCGTTGCATTCGGCGCAGAGATTCGAACCTTGTCGGTTAGCTCTGCATGGCGAGGCTGACCTTGATTGAATGCCTTGAAATCAATCTGAGTGACTGTCGCTTGCAAAGGACCATTGGTTAAATCCACCAGCGTTACTGAACCTTCAGGATCAATGCTGTAATCCGCATTCGGCTCACCTTCATTTGCAGAGGCAATGTAGCGACCATCTTTCGAGAAGCTCACCATGTCTGGCAATGCACCAGCCGTATAAGTAGTAATCAGCTCTAACGTGTCTGAACGATAAAGGGCAATGATGCCGTTTTGTTGCTTGTCAGCATTTTCAATCGCGACAGCAACTAATCCTTGATGAGTCGACACACTGTTCGCTGCACCAATATCAATACCAGAAGCTGCAGCCGCTGATTGAAGATCAATCGAACCCGAAGATGTTGGTTCGCTAGCTGAGTTCATTGATAAAACATCAACTTTCTGAGCTTGAGCGCTCACAACATAAAGCTTGTCGGTACATGAATCGTAGCTGACGATTTCGGCTGCAGAAGTATCAAACGGGGCGTCGGCGATTGAACGGCCAACTAGGCTGATTCCGGTTACCTCAGCATTGGAAGCGCTTGGCTGCTCGATGGATTGGCATTGAAGGCTAAAAGCATCAAGTGATGTTTGAGATGGCGTAGCAGTCGTTGGTGATGTTGGTTGAGAACAGCCTACTAGAGCAGAACTTACCGCGATAGGCAGTAATAATGTCAGCTTATTAAATTTACGATTCATATATCCTCCATAATTTGAATCGCGATCATAGAGGGCTGTTATGACACTTATCTTTCCCTTTTATTAACAATAAATGACGACAATAAATAACTTTTACCCATAGCAACAGAAAGTTAATGCGAACAACCTATTAACAAGTAAGCAAAAAAAAGCGCCCAATCTGGCTGATGCTTGAGCGCCTTTAGTAAACTGTATAGGGAGATTAGAAGTTGTAACCACCACCAATCATGAATACCCATGGGTCGATATCAACGTCTGTTGAGTACTGGTTACCCGCTGTATCTTTATACTTTGCAGTTGTATCTATATCTGCATACCAAATAGATGCATTTAGGAACCAGTCTTCATTGATCATGTAATCCACGCCAATATTTGCTGCAAGCCCCCAAGAGTCATCAAGAGACAAATCACGTAGTTGAGCGTCTTTACCAGTTCCGTTAAATTTTTCATCAAAGAAGAACGTGTAGTTAATACCTGCACCTACATAAGGGCGAATTTCACTGTTCGCTTCACCAAAGTAGTACTGAACCATAAGTGTAGGCGGAAGGTGTTTAACATCTGCAATATCACCTAGTCCAAGTAAATCAGTAGATACCGTATGTGAAAATGGTGTTGCTGCAAGAATTTCTAAACTAACGTTATCAGTGAACATATAGCCAAATGTTAGGCCAAGTTGAGTATTTGAATCTACAGATAGCTCAGAACCTGGTGAGTTTAGTACATCACCACTGCTGTCGTTTGGAGATACCATTGTTGCACCTGCACGGATGATGAAATCACCTTCTTTATGAGCAAGAACATTGGTTGACATAAGAGCCGCAATAACCGCAATACCACATACTGTTTTTTTCATTATAATTTCCTTTTGGGGGGCTTAATCTTTATTGGTGAATGAGTAATCATTTCTTATTTTGCGTGCAAGGTATCATAGAATAACCCTACTTTATTGATGGAAATCAATTTGTGAAAAGTTGTGATTATTTATGTAAATTTATATCGACCCGATCACTTTATTTCTTCATTTTATTGACAGTTTTGTAATGCAGCTTTTCCGTGCGTCATTTTGTTAACCCAATCCCTTCACTCTGTTCGGATCTTTTTTGGATCAAAATAGAGCAAGCCAATATCTCGCACGCATTATTTTGGTGCAGAACAACAAGAATCAATCTCGCCTCGTATAATATTCAATGAGTTACATTTGGCTTAGTGCTTGCAAGTCTATGTTCATAATCATAAATACATTGAGGTTCTGATCATGCAAGACACTCTAACAATCGTTCTGGCCGGCGGTGTTGGCTCTCGGCTTTCCCCTCTCACCGATAACCGTGCAAAACCTGCGGTACCCTTTGGTGGCAAATATCGAATCATCGATTTCACACTCGCGAACTGCTTACACTCTGGGCTACGCCAAATTTTGGTGCTGACTCAGTACAAATCTCACTCTTTGCAAAAACATTTAAGAGATGGTTGGTCGGTGCTTAACCCTGAGCTCGGCGAATACATCACCAATGTTCCTCCACAAATGCGAACCGGTGATAGCTGGTACAGCGGTACTGCCGATGCGATTTATCAAAACTTGTATCTACTTTCACGCAGTGAAGCCAAGCATGTGGTGGTGTTATCCGGTGACCATATCTATCGCATGGATTACGCACCAATGCTCAAGCAGCACAAAAAGAACGAGGCCGACCTAACTGTGGCGTGCATGGAGGTTTCGATTGACGAAGCCAAAGAGTTTGGTGTGATGGAGATAGATGAATCTCTAGAGATCAATAACTTTACCGAAAAGCCACGTTACCCTGCATGTGTACCTGGTAGGCCAACTCGAAGCATGGCTTCAATGGGTATTTACGTCTTTGATAAAGAAGTACTAACACAAGCGCTACTGGCGGACGCCGAAGATCCGAACTCAAGCCACGATTTTGGTAAAGATATCATTCCTAAATTGGTGGGCAACAACAGTGTTTACGCATACAAGTTTGGGGATGAAGAAGGCCGAGTGACCCAAGATGCGTACTGGAGAGATGTTGGTACTATCGACTCTTATTACCAATCCAACATGGACCTGTTAAAGCCAGCTTCGCCTATCGATTTATATCAACCTGATTGGGCGATTCGTACTTACGAACCGCAGCTGCCACCCGCACGAACCATTGCTTCAGTTGAAGGTAATCAAGGAATATTCATCAACTCGATGATAGCGAATGGCGTTGTAATTGAAGGCGGCTCGGCGCAAAACTCAATCTTCTTCCCGAAAGTGAAAGTCAGCAATGCCGCGATTGTGATTGATAGTATTCTGTTTGAAGATGTTGAGATTGGAAAAAATTGCCACATACAAAACTGCATCATCGACAAGAACGTTAAGGTGCCTGACGGAACCCAGATCGGTCTTGATGGCCTTGCCGATGCGAAACGCTTCCATATATCAAAACAAGGCGTGATTGTGGTGCCCTCTTCTTACCAATTTGAAGAGTAACCTTTAACGTTGGAATAGCTTTTCTTTAAACGAAAAAAGGCAGCGAATTCGCTGCCTTCTTATTTACTCACACAGCTTCAGTTAAGCCTTAACTGTCCATGTATTCGATTAAACAGAAACCTTAGAAAGGCCCTAACTCAATCATTTGAGCAATCACAACAGAAACCAAAGCGCCTACCGACCAGAACAAGAACAGTGGTAAGAAGAAACGAACCCACTTGGTGTAAGGTACTTTTGCTATAGCCAATACCGCCAACAAGCCACCATTGGTTGGGTAAATATAGTTAGAAATACCATCACCCAATTGAGAAGCCAGTGCCGCCACTTGACGAGTCACTTCACCAATATCTGCCAACGGAATAATGATTGGCATGGTGATCACCGCTTGGCCACTGCCCGATGGAATGAACAGGTTGATCGCAGCCTGCGAGAAGTAGATCCCTGCTGCTGCCACAAGTTTAGAGCTACCAGAAATGATCTGTGCAAGATAGAAGATAATAGAATCAACAATCTTCGCGTCTTCCATAATGGTTAGCACTGAACGAGCAAAAAAGATGATCAGTACCGCGATCAATACGTCGCTAACACCTTTGGTCCAATACTCACAGATCTTGTTCGGAGATAAACCCGCCACCAAACCCGGAATAATAGCCATCGCCACGAATGCACCCGCAATCTCGGTGAAGCCGAACCCCATCGTCAACGTGCCGAAGATCATGTATGCGAATACGCCCAAGAACGCGATGCCCGCAAGCTTTTCACGTGTGGTCAGTGTTTTCGCTTCAACATTTGATTCATAGTGGTAACCCGTGCCGTGTAACAAGCCTTTGGTCGGATCTTGCTTAACTTTGCGCGCGTAGTTAAGCACATACCATGCACCCGTTAACAACATGAACATACCAACAATAAAGCGGTACCACATGCCTGAATACATAGGCAGTTCAGCGATAGTGTGTGCAATACCCGTAAAGAATGGGTTAGCCAAAGCGGCCGCGAAACCGGCACAACTTGCCAGTAAAACAACGCCAAGTGCCGTAATCGCGTCATAGCCAAGCTTGATACAGATCGGGATCATCAAAGAGATGAAAATGACATCAAGTTCACGCATACCGGTGAAGGTAACGTTGAAGAAGATCGCCGTCATGATCACAGGCGCAATCACGTATAAGCCTTGCTTCTTTAGCTTAGTAGTTAGTGCAACAACGGATGCGTCTAACAGACCCATGTGTTTGATAATGCCAAAAGCACCACCCACAAATACCACAACGCCCATCACGCCAGAAGCGGATTTGAAGCCTTTAAAAAATGATTCGAAAAAAGAGGCTAATGTTGTTGGGTTGCTGGTCAATTGTGTGTAGCTGTCTGGGTCGATAACCGTGCGGCCATTCATGACCACTCGCTCGAATTCACCAGCAGGGATGAAGTAAGTTGCAATTGCAGCAACGATCACCATGATAACCAAAGAGAGAAACGGGTGGTTTACTTCTTTCTCTGTGGGCGCTGCGTTAGCAGCTTGAGATGTAGGTACGGATGTAGATACCGTAGTCGTCATATAGACTCCTTATTTGTCAGCAACTAAGGTTCACTTAGCCGCCGGAGGGATTTTTGGAAAAACGAAACCCTTCACGCTGAACTAAGTTCGCGCTAATTTAGGTTGTTTCAAAAAGGCCTTTGATAGATGGTGCTCTCAAATGTACATAGTGAAGTAGTGAGTATTACTCTCTTTGCGTCCGAGCAAAATGCAGATGTTCAGCCAAGTCAGGCCAAACTGAATGAGGTCATTACAAGCAGGTAAACAGAAAAGTCTGTTTTGGTAATGCGTTTTTTATCAATTACAAAGACAAGCGGCGCATACTAGCACAACGAGTCATTAATTGTCAGAAAAGTGTGAGTTTCGTCATGCTTTGGTGAGCAAAAGAAAAGCGCCCACTAATAAGTAAGGCGCTTTTCTGCAATCGAATCGAGTTACTCAGGTGCTAATTCGTAGTTTTCTTGCATCTCATGAGGGGCAATCCCGTACTCATAATCCGCTAAGTAGCCATCCTTATAGACCTTCATTCCCTTCTCATCCCAGCTCACTTTGATCATCGCCGTGTTGCCATCTTCACTGCCTAACAGCTCCAGCATTTCTGCATCAATCTTAATGGCTTTGATGGTTTTAATACGCTTAAACGGCTTAAATTCAGTGGCCGAGAATACGATGGCCGAGCGATAACGCTTAAGCTTGAGTCCAATCGCAAAGATTCTCGATTGTTGCTCAAACTGCAACATATTGATCTAGGCTCAATTGATGAGTCTCGCATTTCAGAACTTGTGCGATTCAAAGTCGAAACGCCGGTTCGCTATGAAGGTGACATTAATTATTGGCGTCAGGGCGTCGAATTTCCTGTCGATCAACTGGCATCCAATAAAGAAGTCGATATTCGAGCACGCATTACCATACCCGAGTCTCAACTCACAGCAGGAGAGTTTCACTTCAATATGGAGTGGGCAGTTGAGTGTCTATAAATTAGTAACTTAAGCTGAGTTTTTAATCAAAGAAGAAAAAGTGAGTGAGCTGGAAAGAAAATCAATGGAGTGACAAGTTCGGAATTATAAAACCGATAAAGAGAGATTCACTGGGAATTCGCTGTAGGTTAGCGCAAATTATCAAGGATGGAGTTTTTTTGAACATGTCTTTAAAACACGAAACATAATATGCGATCAGTTCATCGGACTTTCAAGGGAGTAACAAGAGAATATTTGATAACACTGAAGTCAATCACACATGTGCTAATTCTCAGTTGGTTAATCTATGCGATGTTTGCTACGTTTAAATGACACAGTCATTGGAAAGGTATGATTTATGAAAATAAATGTTCAAACACATCATGTATCAATTAACGACGAGTCACGCAAAGACATCGAAGGTAAATTCGAGAAGATATCTAACCATTTCCCATCACTGATCAGTTGCGACATCATCATTACTAAAGAACACGGTCAACATCAGGTTGAAGTATTCACCAACTACGAAGGTGTACGAGTAACAGCAAAATCGACAGACGATGTTATGTACCCAGCTATCGCTGCAGCACTTAAGAAACTTGAAGCGGGCCTAAGTAACCGTAAGGGACAATTGAAAGCCGACCTACACGAGAAACCAACAAGCACGAAGCCAGAGATTGCTTCGGACATCATCCAAGAGATGAAATTGGTATAAATCGATAAGTAGTTAAAGCGAAATAACGAATAGAAACTTATTAAGAATTTCAAAGCCAGCATACGTTGCTGGCTTTTTCGATCTTAAAGCCAAGCAAACCTTCGCTTCTTTACCGTCCCTCGAATTCAGCTCAACCCCACATCATTATTAACGCCCTTAAGTTCTTAGCAGCTATAACAATCACTTGTGGGATTTGATACAGTTATAAGCAGAAATTTAGACCACAACGGAATGTTTATTATGAAGAAAATCGCGTTGATACTTTTCCTTGCTACTCAATTAATGGCTTGTACCGAGGTTGGCAGTGAAGCTTGGTGTGCGGATATGAAAGAAAAGCCTAAAGGTGACTGGACGGCTAATGAAGCGGGCGATTTTGCTAAACACTGTATTTTCTAATCACGTTAGCTTCTAATTCTACATTGGGCTGAATTAATACGCTCTGTGTAAAACAATCCATGGAATAAGTGAGTTTTAATGGAACACCAACTAGACAACAACTGGAAGCACATCGAATGGGTATTAACCGACGTCGATGACACGCTCACTTGGCAAGGTTCACTCCCTCCAGAAACCCTGATTGTGTTACAAAAGCTGAGAGACAATGGAATCAAAGTGGTCGCTGTAACGGGAGCCTGTGCTGGTTGGTGTGACCATATTGCGCAGCTCTGGCCTGTCGATGCCGTGCTTGGAGAAAACGGCGCCTTCTTACTAGAGAAGCAAGATGATGCATTACAACTCTCATCTGAAACACCGCTAGAACAAGTGCGTAAGAACCAAGCTAAGCTAAAACAAGAAGTTGAAGCGATCTTGTTGAGTTACCCCGACCTATCGCTAACTTTGGATCAATCTTACCGCTTGTGTGAGGTCGCGATTGATATCGGCCAAAACCGTAAGCCTGTTGACCCTGAAACTGTTCAAGCGGTACTCGAAAGAATACACGCTTTAGGCGCACACGCGACGGCAAGTTCGATTCATATCAACGCTTGGTACGGCGAACACTCAAAGAAAAACGCCGTGCACCGTTTCCTGGCTAATAAAGGCTTATCGCTTGAGCAAATCCACAATCAAGCCTGCTATGTCGGCGATTCAATGAATGATCAGCAGATGTTCGAATCACTTCCACTTACCGTTGGCGTGGCAAACATTCAACATTATTGGGATAAGCTAGAGCACCATCCAAGCAGGGTCATGTCGCAGCCTGGTGGCTATGGGTTTGCAGAATTTGTGGATGCGCTGCTGAGGCTTAAAAGTGAAGTAATTTAGATAATCGCTCAGACTTTGAAGCAAAAATCGCACAAGTTTTCACTCATACGATTTCATTCATGTCATGTCCATCGATTAAACGGGC
Organism: Vibrio sp. 1S139; assembly: GCF_041439475.1. Lineage (NCBI taxonomy): Bacteria > Pseudomonadati > Pseudomonadota > Gammaproteobacteria > Vibrionales > Vibrionaceae > Vibrio > Vibrio sp. 1S139. The sequence goes on along the minus strand of NZ_JBGOOD010000044.1, from coordinate 15,942 downwards.
TCAACGAACTTAGAGAATAATCATCCCATCTCGATAAGTCAGTGATGGTGCTACATCTTGACCAAGTAAGACTGGGCCATCGAGGTCGACGATTTCAGATTGAACGGCGATAGGCAGAGCTGCACGCATCGCCAGCGATGTACCGAGCATACAACCCGACATCAGCGTAAATCCTAGCCTTTGAGCTTCTTCAGCAAGTACCAATGCTTCGGTCAAACCACCTGTTTTATCGAGCTTGATGTTGACCATTTCATATTTGCCTAACAAAGATGAAAGTTGCGAAGTGGTATGACAGCTTTCATCAGCACACAGTGGTATCGGGTGCTTGATGTGCGCCAATGAGGCATCGTGCTGTTGGGGTAACGGCTGCTCGATCATCGCAATATCAAATTCTACCAGTTGATTGAACAACTCTTCGAGATTCAATCCTGTCCACGCTTCATTCGCATCCAATACAATTTGAACATCTGCCGCAGCTTCTCGTACCGCGCGAACACGCTCTACCACCTGCTCGCCGTCAAGCTTCACTTTCAGAAGTTTCGCACCATTCGCGACATAGTCTCGAGCCTGAGTCGCCATGGCTTCTGGCGTGCCAATCGAGACTGTCATTGCAGTCACGATTTGAGCAGGCAACTCAAACAAGCTATTCGGAAACGTCTGGTCGTTCTGCTGAGCTTCAAAATCCCAAAGCGCACAATCGACCGCATTGCGCGCTGCCCCTCCGGTCAATAAAGACTGAAGATGATCTCTTAGCTCTGCCGGATCAGTAACGCCTCGTTCAAACATAGCTTCAAGTGCGCTAGACGCTTGTTGGATTTGCGCTAACACAGACTCCGATGACTCGCCGTATCGTGGGTAAGGCGTGCATTCGCCCTGAGCTCGTTTGCCACCATGTTCAATGTAAACACGAACAACGTGACACTCAGTTCGACTGCCACGAGAGATGCGAAAAGGCGTTTGCATCGCGATAATAATGGGTTCAGCTGTAATCTTCATAATTTCACTCGGTTGATGTTCACTTTAACAAATGGAAACGTAGAAATGATGAAGTCGTTAAAGTGAATGTCGCAAATGATCAGTAATGTGTTGTACACCAAAGCGCACTGGGTCCGTCACTGGCACTTGATAGAGTGTGGTCCATTCTTGGCACAATGTCTCAGCCTCTTCAATGCTAATCGCCGACGTGTTCAAGCAGATACCCACCAGCTTCGCGTCTGGATTAGTCAGTCGCGCCGCTTGCAAGTTGGCTTCAATCGTCTGTTCTATGCTTGGTAATTTAGCATGAGGAAGGTTACGAATATGTGGTCGCCCAACTTCATGACACAGCACTAAGGCATCAGCTTGTGCGCCATGTAAAAGACCCAAACTCACGCCTGCAAACGAAGGGTTGAACAAAGAGCCTTGCCCTTCAATGATGTCCCAATCGTGGTCGGTAAAATCAGGGCTAATCGCTTCAACTGCGCCAGAAATAAAATCCGCAACCACCGCATCAATCGAAATACCGCTGCCTTCAATCAAAATACCTGTCTGCCCTGTCGCTTTAAACTGAGCGGATGTTCCCGCTTGTTTAAGCGACTTTTCAATCGCTAATGCCGAGAACATTTTGCCTACTGAGCAATCAGTTCCGACAGTAAGCAGGCGCTTACCTTGACGAAGCTTACCGTTACCAACATTAAGAACACCGTCAAAATGGCGTACATCATGAAGCTTAGTCAATCCTTGTTGCTGCATGTCAGCAAGCGGTGAAAATTCACTCAATCGTTGGTGCATGCCAGATGCAATCTCATATCCCATTTCTGCAGCGACCATAATGGTTGACTGCCAAGAATCAGGAATAACACCACCCGGATTTGCGGTACCAATCACTAGCGTCTTCGCGCCCTGCGCTTGCGCCTCTTGCAGGGTCATATCCGTTAAGCCCAGTGAAACGGTATCACCCGTTAAACGCAGTTGACCTAGGCAGATTTCTGGTCGCCATTGATGAATACCGCGAGCTGTTTTTGCAGCGAGTGGGTCAGTAACATCCCCAAGAAAAAGAAGGTAAGGTTGAGCGATCGACATGAGTATTCCTAATTAATAAGCCCTTGTATGGGTTTACTTTAATTAAGAACTTCGAAGCTGCCGAATGCCTATTTATGGCGAGCCTATAACCTTAAGTTATAGGGTGAGTATGGATTTTCAATGAAGCGATAAATTGCTTAACGGAAATCGACTGAGGGGTGTGCTCTGCGCAAAGCATCGATACCGAAAATTGGATGTCTGGTTGAAGCGGCAACACACAGACCGCATCGTCATTTTGATATTGCTCTGCCGTCCACGGATCAACAATCGCAAACCCCGCTTGGTGCTTGACCAGTTCCGCAGCGGCGCTATACCCACGTACAGATATCGGGTGGTGATAATGCTGCTCACGTGCAATAAGGCGTTGATGTAACAGGAGGCCTAATGGATCGCGGCTATCGAGCCCGATGATTGGCAGCGGATAATTGATCAGATCATCTAACGTTAATTCCGCGGGGAAATGATCAACCGTATTGGAAGGAACCAAAACCTTTAGTGATTCGGTTAATAGCGTTTCACTTAATATCGCAGGCGGTGCTTCATCGCCAAACGCGATAGCAATATCAAGCTCATGCTTTAATAACCCAGCACACAGCTCATCACGGTTTGCAGTCAGCAACTCAAAAGAGAGCTCTTGTTCCCGAGACATTTGGGCTATTACCTGAGTTAGTAATTTAGTCGCCAGTATCGGCGGCGCACCAATGCGTAAATGCTGATGGCCTTGCTTCACTTTGTTGGTCAGAGATCGAAATTGCCCCAATTGCTGATACACCTTTTCCGCTTCTGGCAGTAAGGTTTTTGCCTCAACCGTTGGCACCAACCGCCCTTTAACTCGTTCGAATAAGCCAAACCCAAGTTGTTGCTCCGTGTGCGCCAAAATACGGGTCACGTTTGGTTGCGACACATGCAAGCTGCGCGCGGCTCCAGATACGGTTCCGGTCTGCATAATGGCGTAAAAGACTTCCAATTGTCTTAGGTTCACATTGATGTCCTTATGGTTCGCGAAACAAATCTAGGGGTTGGCTTTTCTTGTATTAGCTAAGCTGTTTATCGGTCTAGCTAGCGTTTTGCGTGAGTCTATTTTAGTAGCTCAGCTATCGTAGGTTGAAGTATCTCAGCCCAAGTTTGATAAGCCTTCGCATTCAAATGCAGATCATCACACGAGTACTTGTTCGACAACAGCTTATTAGGCGACAATACTGAATTCACATCTAAGAACGCAATGCCTTGCTGTGTACAGTACTCGCTTAGCTTGCTATTGAGCAGTTCAACCGACGGATTTAAACCTTGCAGTTTAGAGCCAACATAAAGCGTTGATTGCACCAATATGCGAATCTCATTTTCTTGCCACACCTTAAGCATATCAATGTAGTTCTGGTAGATATGGTCGACATCATAACCCTGAGCTAAATCGTTTATCCCTGCCATAAAACACACCAGCTTTGGCTTCACATTCAACGTGGTATCAATACGGCGCAACATGCCAGTTGTGGTGTCACCCGCTAAGCCACGGTTGACCATCGAAACATCGCGAAAGATATCCGCCCACGGGGCCCATTCGGTGATCGAATCACCAAACATGACTAGGTCTGCACTTGGGGAAAAATGGCGATGGTTATCTGATGTCATGATGTAACGACTCATACTGTGGCCTCGTTGCTGAATCTCAGACTGAAGAGCGACTGCCTTGAGGATCTCGCTATCTGGCGTTGTGTCATCAAATTGAGCTAGCAACCCTTCGATATATGGCTTTAAAGGGCTAAGACGAGTACTCAGCTGATGGTGTTCTTTAAGGGAAGATAACCTCTCTAGTAATACGTACAGAGAGCTGTTTTGACCAACTTCTTGAAATAACTGATATAGATCGAGGACAGGGTGTTGCTGCAACGCGGCAAGTAATTGCTTGTCTTCCATGGTGTTATCTAACCCTTCAATTATCTAGTGATGAACTCAAGATAATATCCGATTGCGTACGGGATAGATAACACTAGAAGCAGAGATTTACTTTTCTTTGATTAGCAGATGATTACGATTATCACGGCTTTTCTTAATCAGCTCGTTGCTCTCATCCATTTCATCGGATTTCGCAAGGCGATCATAAAGCAACACGTTCACCGTCGCAGCCAAGTTCATGCAACCAACTGTTGGTACGTACACCACGTGATCCGCTCTATCGGCAACATCTTGAGAAATAGAACCATCTTCAGGGCCAAAGATATAGATAGCGTTTTCTGGGTGTTTAAAACGCGGCAGTGGTGTTGCACCTTCTGCTAGTTCCACACAAATGATCTTAGTTTCAGGATCAAGATTGTCTAAAAACGACTCAACACCGGTCAACGGGATGGTTCGCGCAGCACTCTTGGTATCGGTGTGAAATTTAGCGGCTTTTTCGTAGCGTTGCCCTGTGTATTTAACTTCGTCGACTTGGTAACAACCAGCCGCGCGCATAACAGCACCAACGTTTGTCGGGCTCTTTGGGTTAGTTAAACCAATAGTCACATGGCTTTTGTTCATGAATCTTTCTCACTTAACGAATAGACATAGCAGGGTGCTACAAAGCGTCGCATTCTAACAAAGCAGAGTCGAATTCAAAAGCATCGATACAAACTCACTTTTTCGCCCTTAAGCCTCTAGTTGCAAGGCTTCTCACCAAAAAAATCTAACCGTCATCATATTTATAAAACAAAAACACGCTAGGGTAACAATTAAACAACAAGCCCATTTACATTTTGAAACCACATTAATAATGTGTTGAAAATTGCATGAGACAATCACACAGGAAGCGTGACATGACCCTAACCATCAAAAACCGCCTTTATATTCTCTCTTTTATTCCACTGCTACTGATGGCAATTGGGATGATGAGCGTGACGTATATGAAGAGCACCGAGCTAACCGCACAACAAGTAGAATCGACGCGTAGCAATATGATGGCGATGAAAGAAAAGGAACTTAAAGCGTATCTGCAAATGGCTCAATCTTCTATTAGCCCGTTCTTGGAAAGAGGTGCAACATTAGAAGAAGCCTTACCGACATTAAGAACTCTCGAATATGGCGAGTCTGGCTACATCTTTGGCTACGACTCTAAAGGCGTTCGAGTAGTTGTTGGGCAAAATAACGATGGCATTGGTAAAAACTACTACGACCTGCAAGACAAAAAAGGCAACTACCTGATTCGTGACTTGATCAAGAACTCAAAGCTTGGTGAGTTCACCACCTACTACTTTCCAAAACTTGGTCAATCAGAAGCTCTACCGAAACTGAGCTACTCGATATTCGTTCCCCAGTGGGACTTGATGCTAGGCACAGGTTTTTATACTGACGACATCGATGCTGTAATCGCAGAGATGAAAGAGAGCTCGAATGTCGCGTTACAAAGCTCATTGACGGCGATCGCTATATTCTGTGGTTTGATTGCCCTAGTAGTTGCTGCGTTTGCCGTTGCCGTCAACCGCACAATCATGCGACCACTCGAGCAGTTTGATCGTTCAATCAGCGCATTCGCGAGTGGCGAAGCCGATTTAACCGCTCGAATGGAAACATTTAAAGCGCCTGAGTTCACTAAGCTCAGCGAGAACTTCAACGCCTTCGTGGCAAGCCTTCAAACCATCATTCGCAGCGTAAGCGATGTCGATCAGCAAGTCGTAGCCGAGACATCTAGCATGTCTTCTCGCGCTGCGCAGGTCGACGAGATTGCTACTGGGCAACGTGAAGAGACTGAACAAGTTGCAACGGCGATGACTGAAATGACCACAACGGCGCAAGAGATCTCGAGCAACGCTAGCCAAGCGGCGGATTCCGCTAAACTTGCAGAGGGCAATGCCAAAGAAGCGCAACAGATAGTAAACGCCGCTGCAGATTCGGTGGCAGGCCTAGCGAGCGAAGTATCAGAAGCCAACACTGTCGTGTCTCGTTTAGAAGGTGATGTGCAGAATATCTCCTCTTCGTTGGCGGTCATCCAAGACATTGCCGAGCAAACTAACCTACTCGCGTTGAATGCCGCGATTGAAGCTGCACGTGCAGGCGAACAAGGTCGTGGGTTTGCTGTGGTTGCCGATGAGGTTCGTAAACTGGCAAGCCGTACTCAAGAAAGCACTGGCGACATTCACAAGATGATTGAGCAACTTAAAGCTGCCTCAGATGCTGCTGTGAAAGCGATGGATTCAAGTCAAAACCGAAGTGCGCAAACCGTGGAAGAAGCGAATGCCGCAGCCAAAGCACTGGCGAAGATCCAAGCGTCGATTGATACCATCATGGACATGAACTCGCTTATTGCGACAGCCACTGAACAGCAAAATATTGTAGGACAAGAAATATCTCAACGCATCGTGGTGATTTCTGACCAAAGCTCACAATCGGCAGAACTCGCGAATCAAAACCGTACAGGTAGCCAAAACCTCAACAGTCGTGCAAATGAGCTGTATCACTTGGTGGATCGCTTCACCGTCTAATACATTTTCGGTCTAGTAAGCCGTAATCAAACGATAATTAATCCTAAAACACGCCGGGCTTCAGAATCTCTATTCTGAAGCCCGTTTTTATCGGTGGAGGTTTTAAGCCATACACTAATCCAATTGCTCAGAAAGGAAGTCCACCAGCAGGCGAACCTTTGAAGATAAGTTGCGGTTCTGAGGATAAAGCGCCCAGATCCCTTCTTTGTCATCTCGATAATCGGACAGCACCTCAACCAACTCACCAGAATCAAGGTCTTCACTCACATAGTATTCAGGCAACTGCACCAAGCCAATGCTCTGCTTAGCTGCGTCTAACAAGGCTAAACCACTGTTGCACTTAATGCGTCCGTTAACACGAACTGAGCGAGGGCGTCTATTTTCTTTGAAACGCCAATGTTCAAATCCACCGACTAAACATTGGTGATTATTTAATTCTGATAATGTATGCGGCTCGCCATAACGTTCAATATATTCAGGGCTTGCACATACATAAAGTTGGCGTTGAGACAGCCTCTTTGCCACAAGGCTTGAGTCTTCCAAGCGGCCAAGACGAATCGCAACATCAACACCCGAATCGATAAGATCGAGCTTTTGATTGGTCAGCATCAGCTCAAGCTCTACTTGCGGGTGAAGCTTTAAGAATTGATGCAGTATTGGGGCGAGTTGGCGCTCACCATAAGTCACAGGCGCGGTGACTTTCAGTAAGCCTTTGGGTGTTGATTGCATCTGCGTGACCGCAAGCTCAGCAATTTCTAAACCTTCGACCAACAACTTACATTGTTGGTAATAGAGTTGCCCAGCCTCTGTAAGAGACACCTTTCGAGTCGTTCGATTGAGCAGTTTCACTGCGAGTCGTTCTTCGAGGTTTGCTACTCTACGACTGATTTGAGCCACCGACGTAGCGAGCTTCTGCGCCGCACCAGTAAAGCTTTCACGCTCTGCCACTGCAACAAACTCACTTACCCCTTCCCAATTGGCCATGCCTTTACCTTATGCTGAACTTTGGTTACCCATACAGTGTATTGAAGTTAGATATCAGTGTCACCTTGCTTGATATGCGCTGTGCATTAATCTTCGGCACCTATAGTCATTCCCTTACAGAACCATATTTTTGTCCTAACATTAACCTCATCCCCTATTGCTAGGGTGAGAATCTCTAAAACACTGGTACAACAAAGTAAGGTATCCCTTTGAAGAAGTTAATCATACTTGCATCAACTCTTGTACTCAGCACCACTGCGTTTGCAGCAACTAAAACAACAATTCAAGAAACAACGCTAAAATCTGACACATATGCTAGTGAAGTCGAAGCATACGATGCAGGCACCAACCTTATGGATGAGTTACGCGCAAAAACACCTTTTGAGCTTTCAAGAGAACTGCCACAGTTCCAACAGACAACCAAATACGATTCGTTCAAGATTGATGATGCAAATATGGAAGTGAAAAAGATCACTAACATGAACGGCGACATCCACTACCAAGCGAACGTAAAAGTGGACTACCGTTACACATACAAAGACGGTCTTAGCAGCTAACACTGAGTGATTGATCAGGTCTAAAAACTGATCACCTAGTCAAAAGACTGATCACCTAGTCAAAAAGAAAGCCCGCACTCATAGAGTGCGGGCTTTTTGTCGTTCACCGCTGATTAATGGGACTCAATACGAGCAACCATTATCAGCTCATATTCGTCTGTCTAATTTTGAAAATTACACTTCAAACTGAGACACAAGGCTATCTAGCGCTTCACACTGTTCAGCCAATGCCATACATGCATTTTCTGCGCTGCTTGCCATCTCAACCATTTGCATGGTGCTTTCAGCGATGCGTTGAACATTCTTATTCACTTCTTCAGACACTTGAGACTGTTGCGAAGCCGCCGTAGCAATTTGTGTGTTCATGTCATTCATCTTGCCAATTGAGTTACGAATCTCACTCAATGAAGATGCTGCAGTTCCTGCTTGAACAATGGTTTTCTCGCCACTCACTTTGCTTTCAGTCATCACACCAACCGCGTGTTTAGCACCCACTTCTAAGCGTTCAATCATTGATTGGATTTCGCCAGTGCTGTCTTGAGTTTTACTCGCAAGCGTTCGAACTTCATCAGCCACAACCGCAAAGCCACGGCCTTGTTCACCCGCTCGTGCCGCTTCAATAGCCGCATTCAAAGCAAGTAGGTTGGTTTGTTCTGCAATACCTTTGATCACGCCAAGGATTGAGGCTATGTTCTTCACGTCTGTGTCCAGTTCTTGAACCACACCACCCGCGTTCTCGATATCTTGCGCAAGGCGTTCAATCGAAGTAACAGTTAAGCCAAGCGTAGTATCAGCCGATTCCACTTCATGGTTTGCAACGTTACTCGCGGTTGCAGCGTCTAATGCATTACCACTCACCACTTCACTGGTTGCTTGCATTTCATGGACTGCCGCAGCTACCACTTCACTTTCTCGCTGTTGGTTCGATGAAAACTCAGCAACACTTTGCGTGAGTGATTTGATGTTTTCCATCTCGCCACGTACTGCGTTCGATGTGAGAATAACTTGCTCCACGGCGACATGGATCTTGCCAACAAACTGGTTGAAAGCAGAACTCAAACGAGCGATCTCATCATTACCTTCGACCTTCATACGTTGAGATAAGTTACCGTCACCCGATGCAATCTCATTCATTGCTTTCTCTACGTTCTGGATTGGCTGAACGATAAAGCGATTTGATAACCACATAGCGAAAAATGCAGCGAAAACAGCAACGGCCATACCTACTTCAATGATCAACTTACTCGATTCAATAGAGTCATCAGCTTGCTGGCGAAGCTCTTTCTGCTTTAATTCGATCAGAGTTCGGATATCGCGCAGTTGAGTACGAATGATCGCAAACTCTGCGTCAAGCGCTGGCGAATAATCAATATTGTATTGGTCTGCGTTTGCCGGATCAGCGAACATTGGCTCGTGCAGTGCCACCCACTTGCTCATCGCGTTAACAAGCTTTGATAACTCGCCACGTGAAGATGGATCCAACACGCCCGCTTGATACAAGGTTTCGACACTTTCAAAACGAGGAACCGCTTTGTAAGCGTTGTCTTTAAATTCAAATTTTTGGTACTCAATCGCCGCTTGGTCTTTCGAGAGTAATAGACCTTGAGCAGAAGCGATAACTTGATAAATGTCACGATACCCATCTTCCAAATTGTCTAACACGGGCTGAACCACATTATTGAGCTCATTATTAATCGCAGCTTGAGCATTTGATCTGATAACGTTGAGCACAGTAACGGTAGAAAAAACAATCACAATCACCAACAGCGGGATCGCGATTTTACTCTTAATCGAAAGATTATTGATATTCATTGGGATTAATAACCACACTTCAAATAGGGATGCGCGCGCAATATACAGCACACATATAAAATCCCGCTAAGCTTTTGTGAGCTTCATCTCATAGCAAACGATACCGTAAATTCGTGTGATGTTTTTTCAATCAAAGGTTAACTTTCGGCGACTAAAATACTCTCTGATTTAGACTTATTTGCTGCTGATACGCGCAAATACTGGAGAAGTGTTAGAAATAACACCATAATGTAGGGCTCTAAAATAAGTAGGTAAGAACATGAAAATTTGTGGTGTTGAAATCAAAGGTAACGATGCAGTCATCTGTCTTCTTTCTCTGTCAGACGGCGTATTTAACATTCCTGATTGCCGAGTTTCTAAGGTTGCGATTAGCGACGCAAACGACACACAGAATATGAAAGACTTTCAATTCTCTTTTGCAAAGTTAATGGAAGATTACCAAGTAGAAAAAGTTGTAATTCGCCAACGTCAGACTAAAGGCAAATTTGCTGGCGGTGGCTTCGGCTTCAAACTAGAAGCAGCAATTCAGTTGATCGACGGCCTAGACGTAACCGTTGTATCACCTGCTGACATCAAGGAGAGCCTTAAGCGCAACCCTCTTATGATGAAGTTCAAAGAAACTGGCCTTAAGCAATACCAAGAAGCACCGTTTACAACGGCTTACGCTTGCTTGATGAAGCGCTAATCGTTAGCGCAAGATTTACAAAAAAGAGCCTGCATCGTCAGGCTCTTTTTTGTTTTAATTCTGGGTTTACGAGTTATAACATCAATCGCGCCACAGGCTAAACAGTAAACTCTTTGAGCTTACGCTGTTGCTCTTCCGCTAACCTCGCAAGCTCCTCGGTCGCGACCGATCTTTGCGCAATGCCCGCAACGTTCTGGCTAACCACATCCGACACTACTTCTACGTTCTTGGATATGTCGCTACTCACGGCTGACTGTTCCTCTGAAGCTGTTGCGACAAGGATATTCACTTCCGAGATTGAGTTAACCGATTCGATGATAGAAGAAAATGCTTTCGCTACCGACTCCACAGCATCTCTAGATTGTGTGACTAGCTCAATGTTGCTCGACATCTCAATATTGGTTGCTTCTGACTTTTCTTGAAGTCTTTCGATCAAGGTACGAATACTCTCAGTCGATTGCTGAGTTTTGCCTGCTAGGTTTCTAACTTCATCGGCGACAACTGCAAAGCCTCGACCTTGCTCGCCAGCACGAGCTGCCTCAATTGCAGCGTTCAACGCCAATAAATTCGTTTGCTCTGACACGCTACTAATCACGTCAATGACAGAGTTGATATCAAGCGAGTATGACTTCAGCTCTTCAAGCGCCCCAGCTGTACTATTCACAGATTTAGAAATCTGACTAGAAATGTCTTCCAAAGCCTTCACTGCCACGTGCCCGTTAGTTACAGAATCAGTCGCATTACCCGCCTGCTGCTCGGCATGGCTAGCATTCTGACTTACCTCTTTCGCCGTCATAGACATCTGATTAATTGCTGTCGCCATCTGAGTAACCCGATGGCTCTCTTCTTGCGCATTGCCTGAGGATTGAGTCATCACAGCACTCAATTCCACAGAAGATGCCGCGACACTCTCTGCGATATTGGTCAGGTCATTGATAACTTCGCCAAGATTATCAGCCGAACGGTTGTAGTACTTGGCGAGTATATTTACTTCATTTTTACCTTCGATATCAGGCAGTCTTGTCGTGAGCTTTTGATGAGATAAGTCTTCTAGCGCTCTACATACGCGGTAAATCTTCTGAGAAATTGAATTCGATAATAAGAAGCCTGCAATGAAAGAGGCGAAAACTACGATTAACAAGATGCCAACCAACATATAAATGGCTTGGTGTATTTCAGTTTCAGCTTCTTCGATTTCCGTAATAACAAGAGAAGCATAAGTTTGAGATCTATTTGCCAGTTCATTTCGAATTGAAACACTTATCTCACGCCCTTTTGCTATGAATTCATCTCGTTCGAGTTTTGATACTAGGCCATTTTCGTATCCATCAAAAACTTCTTTGGCTCTCTTATTGTTTTTATAATAATCATCTATATTCTGAATGAAATCTTGATCAAATTCAGATCGACCAACACGATCAAACAGATTTTGATAATCGCGATACCACCGTTCGAGCTTGTCTCCATAAGCTTTTCTCTCATCATGTGAATATATAGAGCGAGTTAAATCGAGTCTCAATTGCCAAAACGGAATTGTTTGCTCATTAACAACATTCAAAACGACATTAACAGCATTCTTGACTTCCACTGATGATGATTTGCTAACATCACTTAACTTGCTAGCGGAGTAACCGATAGACAAAGACACTGTAGCAAGCGAACATATCGTGAGTAACAAGATGAGCTGCTTAATGGTGAGATTGTTGAACAACTTTTGCATGAATACTTCCCTAAAGTAAAAACTGAATATTAGTGACATTAACCGTAGCCAACATGCTTCCAATCAGTATTGGCAATCCTGTGCGACATAATGTCACGCCAAATTAACCATTTACTCACAATTTTTCTTGTAGGATTTTTCCGGCATACATAATACTCAGAACCTTGCCACATAAGGGATAGAAACATATATGCATAATAAAAAAGAGGCTCAATTGAGCCTCTTTCATGATGAGTCGTTCTCTATCAAAGAGTAATTAGCGGGAATCAGCAGAGTAAGCCAAGTAACCCATTTGGTTAGAACACTGTACTCTTTCTTCCATGCTTAGTTTTGTTCAATCATGTCATTGAAGTAGTCCACTTGCTCTTGAAGTGTCAAACTTTGATTGTTTGAACCCAGAGTCCAAATGAAAAAGCCACCGTATCCATTTGCTTTCTGCCAACGAGCACGCTCAATATTGTTTTCGTAAGTTTCTACAAAACGGCCATTAGGTCCCCACTGACTGTTAATGGTTGCACCTAAAACGATCTTCGTTGGATCTTGTACGTGATACGAATAGTTCGCCATCGCAACGTCATACTTAAAGTTTTCACCTGCGTCATATGCCATCACATTGTAGAAGTCGATCGTATCTCGAGTATTCTGAAGCAGTGATATAACTTCTCCGTGGTGAGCAGAGCGATCTGACTCAATGAATGAACAGTTTTCGTATACGTTTGGATTCGCACACTCAACAGGGTCAGCGCCTACATGGTAAGTGGTTAATGAAAGGATCTTGCTTAGGCCAATCTTGTCACGAATTCTATTAATTATATCTTCAAGTTCGCGGTTTTGTTTTTCAGTTAAACGCGCTGCCGTCTCATAGTCGAAGTCAACACCATCAATGCTCACGTAGCCTGCTAACTGGTACTTAGTATAATCACAATCCCCTTGCCAATCCGTTGCTAAGCATTCACCAACCATCTCATCTGGGCTCAGGTTTTTCTTATAAACCGGGTATGGCTGAGACATCATTTCAACAAGCCCGTTAGCAATGGCTTCACGACTTTGCTCTGACCCCATCAGGCTCCAAATTCGCTCATCACTTGCACCACCAAACGCTACCATCATAGTCTTGTTATCATGGCTGTGTTTTAGCTCTGTCCAGGATTGATAGCCAGGAGCCATCCAGCTCGGATCATATTTCGGCGTGATCATATCATCACTAACTTTGATATTACCGTTGGCATCCCAATTACCAAACGATAAGAAGTACGCATCACCGTTAGAGTTATTTAACTCTTCAATATCAGTCAATCCCCAAGATGTAAGATAAGAAATCGACCGATCTGGATTATCTCGCAAGCCAGTATCGAGTGTTGGTTCTTTAACTTCAATCGTCGATGTTGGTGTCGTTTGGGTGTCACCAACAGTATTAAGTGCTACAGCTTCAATCGTATGTGTTCCTAATTGCGCACCTAACCATTCGAATTCGTATGGTGCCTGTGTAATTGTCGTGAGTTCTACATCATTGACTAAGAAGGTCACTGACTTGATATCACCGACAAAGCTTTGAGCTTCTGCGACAAGTTTAATACTACGACCTTGGGTAAAGCTCGAACCATCAATAGGAGAAGTCAGACCGACCGCCAGATCACGATCGGTGATAGCGAGCGTGATTGGTTTGGTTGCAGTCGACGCACCTTTGTCATCGTAAGCCGTTGTCACTAACTCATAAGAACCTTCAACTTGACCTGGAATTTCCAGTAAGTAGTTGCCGTCAGGAGTCAGTTCCGTTGACGTAGCCATGACAGTACCATTGAGCAGCGCTTCAACCTTAACAACTTCGCCGTCTTCATCGAATGCATCAACAATCACATCAAACGACTGATTAGGCTGTAAACGATCGCCATTTTCTGGGCTTATTAGTTCAATCTCTGGGGCTAAATTTGGATCGCACTGACCTTCAGTTTCCCATGCGTCTTTCCAAGCATCAGGATAGTTCGGGTGACCGGTTCCAGGAGTCCAAACAGGGTTACCACACCAACCAAAAACAGTACATGAGAACATTTCGCCGGCATTCGAAACGAGGTCACCAACTTGATAGTTTACGCCATCTTGATACTGAGGTACGTCACCACAACTGTTACTCGATTCCGTGATCGTAATCTGAACGCTTGCTGTTGTTGAAAGATTTTGTTCATCCGTCGCCACAGCATCTAACACGACGGTTCCCGCTTTATCAGGTTGCCAATCACAACTAAATTGCTCGACTTTAGTTGCATCAAATTCACACACTGGTGCATTATCAGATTTAATCACTACCGTAGATAAATCATCATCTACGTCAAAAGCATCGACAGAAATAGAAACGGTCTCTGTTTTCTTAAACGTTGCCCCGTCTTCCGGGCTAATAAAACTCACATCTGGTGCTGAAAAGTCTTGGTCAGACTCAATATTCACCGTCACTGTTTTCTGCTCGATCTGCTTATCGCTGCTATCAAAAACCAAAACATGAATCGCAGCATCCCCTAATTCATTAGGTGTCCATGTTTGTGAATAATTCGTAACATCTTGATCAACAGGTTGATCTGCAATCTTCAAATTATTTACCCAAAACTCAAGTTTGGATGCCGCTTCACCCTCAACTGAGGCTAGAATTTCAGTAATTTGGTTTGTGACCAAACGCTGACCTTCAAAAGGAGAAAGAATAGAGAGCTGCACTTCAGGGACTGGAGGTGTCTCCCCCCCCCTCCCCATTAAACTTAATGGAGTTTTCAAAAGAAT
Organism: Vibrio sp. 1S139; assembly: GCF_041439475.1. Taxonomy (NCBI): domain Bacteria; kingdom Pseudomonadati; phylum Pseudomonadota; class Gammaproteobacteria; order Vibrionales; family Vibrionaceae; genus Vibrio; species Vibrio sp. 1S139. Next base: position 906 of record NZ_JBGOOD010000044.1, on the reverse strand, counting down.
CGAGATCGGGCAACTGACCGTTGATCCCTAACGAAAGGAAAAACGCAGTATCAGAAAGTAGCTCGTCCTTTACCCAAGCGCCATCATCGAACGAGAATGTGACTTTATGTAGAACACCATCCATTGTTGTCTCATGTTCAACATTTTGGTTTGGGTAAGATAAACCTTGAGAAGAAAACTGAATATCAGTTGTCGCATGGGGTAGGACAAACTCAAGAACAGAGCTTCTCATATCTATCGCCTGAGAAGATGTGTTTTTAACTTCAACTTGGTAAGTACTCCACCATTGGGACTCTGAGGCGGATACATCAATGTTGACATCGTTGGCAAGCGCTGCAGTAACTGGGTTCAAACTGAAGCCCGCCATAATCAGCATTGCTGCTCCAATTGTTCTTTTCATAATTTTAATGACCTTTCAAATAGCTAGAGAAGTAGTGGTACGTTATAAATATTTACTTATATATAAACTTAGGTTATGTAATGCTAAGCAGTAAATTTCAGCATTTAAATATAATTCTAATTAGGTCAACAAGATGGAGCATGTAGGAAAATTCTTACGTGCTATTTTTCTTGATAACGATTAAGATGATAAAATTGGTAAAGTTACGTTTTTAGTCATCATTAAAATAAATATAACATTTACATTGAAAATAATTACAACGTTACTATTTAATTTTAAGTGAAGCATCCCTTATCTAAAGGGACAAGGCTCATATGAAGAACTTGAATAATTTTTTTATTTTTGTCGTTATTATCATTACAAGTTAAAGCTATTGAGTCTTTAAGGTTAACTGAACAAGAGAAACAGTACTTAAAAAGTAAAAGTCACTTAGTGGTCGCTAGCTTCGATAGGCGTTGTTGCCTAAATCAATTGAACCTTTTTCGAGTCCTGCGATCTGATCCTTT